>JAIESJ010000141.1 GCA_019746155.1 Burkholderiales bacterium | reverse complement strand
CCGGAGAGGTGCAGCAGGGCATAGAGCAGCATCGAGCCGTGGCCGTTGGACAGCACGAAGCGGTCGCGATCGGCCCAGGAAGGGTTGGCCGGATTGTGCCGCAGATGATGATTCCACAGCACTTCGGCGATTTCAGCCATGCCCATCGGCATGCCGGGATGGCCGGAATTCGCTTTTTGCACTGCGTCCATCGCAAGCGCGCGGATCGCGTTCGCCAATTCAACACGGGAATTCATCAGGTTTCCTTGCGGGAGGTCGCGCGAAAGACGCGTAATTATCGTCGAAACCGTGGCCTTTGGCCACTTTCGGCCCCTGGCACAACCCGGACGGAATCCGGCGGTCAGTGCACGACTGCGCGCAGCTGACCGCTCGCGTACTGGTCGGCGAGCCGGTCCAGGCCAAGCGGCGCGATGCGCGGCGCTTGGCCCGCGCTGCCGAAAGCGACGAATCGCGCCTTGCAGATTTGCCTCGCGGCGTCGAGCGCGTCCTTGAGGAATTTGCGGGGATCGAATTCCGCGCGGTCGGTAAACATGCGACGGCGCATGGCACCGGTCATCGCCAGCCGGATGTCGGTGTCGATGTTGATCTTGCGCACACCGTGCCTGATGCCCTCCTGGATTTCCTCGACCGGAACGCCGTAGGTTTCCCTGATCTCTCCGCCATAGGCGCGGATCACGTCCAGCCATTCCTGCGGCACGCTGCTCGAGCCGTGCATGACCAGATGGGTATTGGGTATGCGCGAGTGGATCTCCTTGATGCGGTCGATCGCCAGGATATCGCCGGTCGGCTTGCGTGTGAACTTGTAGGCGCCGTGGGACGTACCGATCGCGATTGCCAGCGCGTCCACTCCGGTTCGCCTGACAAAGTCGGCGGCCTGTTCGGGATCGGTCAGCAGCTGCGAGCGCGACAACGCGCCGGCGGCGCCCGAACCGTCTTCCTCGCCAGCCAGGCCCGATTCGAGCGAGCCCAGGCAGCCGAGCTCGCCTTCGACCGAAACGCCGACCGCATGCGCCATCTCGACCACCCGCCGCGTCACTTCGACGTTGTAGTCGTAGGGCGCCGGCGTCTTCATGTCCTCGCGCAAGGATCCGTCCATCATCACGCTGGTGAACCCGGCACGGATCGAGCGCTGGCATACCGCCGGACTTGCGCCGTGATCCTGGTGCATGACCACCGGGATATGCGGGTAGCTTTCGACTGCGGCCAGCACGAGGTGCCGCAGAAAAGCTTCGCCCGCATATTTGCGCGCCCCCGCCGAGCCCTGCAGAATCACCGGGCTTTCGCACTCGTCTGCGGCCTGCATCACCGCCTGAATCTGCTCCAGGTTGTTGACGTTGAACGCCGGCACGCCATAACCGTGCTCTGCGGCGTGGTCCAGCAGCTGGCGCATCGATATCAAAGCCATGAAGTCTCCTTTGTTGTTTCGATACGGGCTCAGCGGGCCCGCGCTTTGCGGCTGCGGTCCATCAGCCGCCAGATCATCGGCGTGAAAATCAGCTGCATCGCCAGATCCATCTTGCCTCCGGGCACAACAATGGTGTTCGCCCGCGACATAAACGAGTTCTGCATCATCGAAAGCAGGTACGGAAAATCGATCCCGCGCGGGTTGGCGAAGCGAATCACCAGAAAGCTCTCGTCCGGCGTCGGGATAAAGCGCGCGATGAAGGGATTGGAGGTATCCACCGTCGGCACGCGCTGGAAGTTGATATGGGTGCGCGAGAACTGCGGGCAGATATAGTGCACGTAGTCGTGCATGCGCCGCAGTATGGTGTCGGTCACCGCCTCGGTCGTGTGCCGGCGTGCGGTGCGGTCGCGGTGCAGTTTCTGGATCCACTCCAGGTTGATTACCGGCACCACGCCGATCAGCAGGTCGACGTGACGCGCAATATCGACGGTTTCAGTGACGGCCGCGCCGTGCAACCCCTCGTAGAAAAGCAGTTCCGTATCCGGGGGCAAATCCTCCCAGGGCGTGAAGGTGCCGGGTTTCTGGCCATAGGGCGCCGCCTCCTCGCTGTCATGCAGGTATTTGCGCGTGCGGCCGCAGCCATTCTCGGCGTATCCCCGGAAAAGCGCCTCCAGTTCTTCAAACAGATTCGCTTCCGGGCCGAAATGGCTGTAGTTATAGTTGCCGCGCGCCAGTTCCTCGGCCATCTTCTGTTTCATTTCGGCGCGGTCGTAACGGTGGAACGCGTCGCCTTCGACGAACGCGGCCTTTACTCCCTCGCGGCGAAAGATTTGCTCGAAAGTCTTCGATACCGAGGTGGTGCCGGCGCCGGAGGAGCCAGTGATGGCGATAATCGGGTGCTTGACCGACATGCGGGACTCCCTCAGGGTTCGGCGGATGTGCGGAACAGGCCGCGCACGCCGAACAGCGGCGCATCATACTCGCGCGTGTCGGGTTCGCGGTGATAAAGCTCGATGCGCTCGACCTCGTTCGCCGAGCCAAAGATAAAGCCTATCCTCTGGTGCGGCGCTTCGGGCTGCACATCGAGAATGCGCGCGTAGCCGGTACTGGCACGGCCGCCTGCCTGCTCGACCAGAAAGGCCACCGGATTGGCCTCATAGAGCAGCCGCAGCCGGCCCGGACGCTGCGGGTCGCGCGTGTCACGGGGGTAAAGAAACACTCCGCCGCGCATCAGGATTCGGTGCAGCTCCGCCACCAGAGACGCCACCCAGCGCATGTTGAAATCCTTGCCGCGCGTCCCGCTCCTGCCGGCGAGACACTCGTCGACGTAACGCTTCACCGCGGGCTCCCAGAAGCGGCTGTTCGAGGCGTTGATCGCGAATTCGCTGGTGTCGGCCGGAATGCTGATTCCCCGGTGAGTAAGGATGAATTCGGACAGCTGGGGATCGAGCGTGAAGCCGTGTACCCCCGTGCCCACGGTGAGCACCAGCATCGTCGCCGGGCCGTAGATGGCGTAACCGGCGCACACCTGGCGCGCGCCGGGCTGGAGGAAATCCCCGGCGGCCGCGTCAACGCCCGGCCGCGGCGCGTGCAGGATGGAGAAGATGCTGCCGACGGCCACATTGACGTCGACGTTGCTGGAGCCGTCGAGCGGGTCGAATGCGAGAAGGTATTTGCCCTTCGGATACCGCTCCGGGACATGCGCCGGCTCCGCCATCTCCTCGGACAGCATGCCGGAGAGATGTCCGTCCCATTCCGCGCTGCGCAGGAAGATTTCGTTGGCAATCACATCCAGCTTCTTCTGGGTTTCGCCCTGGACATTCAGGCTGGCGGCGTCGCCGAGCACGCCCGCGAGCGCGCCGTGCGCTACCGCCCTGGAAATCGCTTTGCAGGCGAGCGCGACGTCGAGGATCAGGGCATTCAGCTCGCCGGTCGCCCCGGGGTGCTGCCGTCGCTCCTCGATCAAAAACTGTGTAAGAGTAGTGCGCGCGACGGTCAGCATCGCAGGTGCCTTGGCGTCCCTAACATGATGAAACAGCTGCTGCGCGGGTCGCGGCAGCGTGCAGCCGCACGAGCTCGGCCACGCCGAGCCAGGGTGCGCCGACCGCGGCGGCGGAAGCCGCGTCGAGCGGGCGGTCAGGATCACCCAGGCTGCCGAGCACCAGCTGGGCTGCGGAAAAATCCTGGCCGGCGGTCCACCTCGTCGGTGTTACGACGGTGAACAGCCCGGCCGCCTGCGCCGCCTTCACGCCGTTGGCAGAATCCTCGAATGCCACGCACGCCTGTGGCGGCAACCCGAGTGTGGCGAGCGCCCTCCGGTAAATATCCGGCGCCGGCTTCTTGTGCGGAACCTGGTCGCCGCAAGCCACGACGTCGAACCAGCCAAACGCTCCTGGGCCCAGCGTCCCGCCGATCAGCGCCTCGACGTTGGCCGAGGTCGTGGTCGAGGCCACACCCAGTCGCATGCCGGCAGCGCGCGCTTCCCTGATCAGGCGCGCCACCCCGGGCCGCAACAGCACTTTACCCGAGATGACGAAGTCGGTGTAGAGCCGCGTCTTGCTGCGGTGGATCGCCGCCACCAGCTCATGCAGCCGCGCTTTCTCCGCCGCCGGCTGCGGCAGCGACTCGATATAATGCTTGATGCGCTCCTTGCCGCCGGAAACCTCCAGCAGCCTCGCGTACTCGCCACGATCCCAGTTCCACCCCAGCTGATGCTCGATGAACGCGACGTTGAACGCCAGGCGATGTATCTCTTCGGTATCCGCCATCGTGCCGTCGACATCGAAAATCAGCGCTTCCAGATTCATGGCGCACCCTCCTCTTCAGATGATCGGAATACTCGGCTGGCGCGGATGTCTTCTGCGCAAATGGCGGCCAGATCGTCTTTCGTCAAGCGCCCCGTGCGGCGCTCGAACAGGCGGCTCGCCTGGCGCAGCCGGGCGCGATCAAGCGCATTGCGGATCGAGCGCGCGTTGGCGAAATGCGGCCGCGCCCTGCGCAGTTCGATATACTCGCGCAGCGCCGCGCGCGCGGGCTCGGCCAGCCGGTACTGCATGCGCTCGAGCATTAATTCCGCGATCGCATAAAGCTCTTCCGCGCTGTAGTCGGGAAAGTCGATATGGTGCGCGATGCGTGAGGACATGCCGGGGTTGCTCTCGAAGAAGCGATCCATGCGATCCTTGTAGCCGGCGAGGATCACGACCAGGTCGTCGCGCTGGCTTTCCATCACCTGCAGCAGGATCTCGATCGCCTCCTGGCCGTAGTCGCGCTCGTTCTCCGGGCGGTACAGGTAGTACGCCTCGTCGATGAACAGCACCCCGCCCATCGCCTTCTTGAGCGCCTCGCGGGTCTTGGGCGCGGTGTGCCCGATATACTGGCCCACCAGATCGTCGCGCGTCACGGCGACGAGATGGCCTTTGCGCACATAGCCCAGCCGGTGCAGGATCTCCGCCATGCGCAGCGCCACCGTGGTCTTGCCGGTGCCCGGGTTGCCGGTGAAGCACATGTGCAGCGCGGGCGGCCCGGCCTCGAGACCCACTTGCCGGCGCAGCTTCTCGACGAGCAGCAACGCCGCGATTTCCCGGATACGCGTCTTCACCGGTTTCAGGCCCACGAGATCCCGGTCCAGGGCATCGAGCACCTCCGCGACGTGTGAGTCGCAAAACGCCGCCTCGAGATCGACCGCGGCCCCCTCCGCAGCGGCCGGGGCCGCTGCGGATAGCGTCTGCCTGTCCGTCGGATTTGCCATCGGTGCCATTAGTCCGCGCTTGTTCCGGTGTGCGCGCCTCGATCCGGATTACCCCTCTTCAATAGCGCTCGCCTTCGGGCTTGTCCGTGGCGTAGGAATGCACGGTGTAGCGAATCTGACGTCCTCCCGCCTCTTGCCGCACCAGGCCGAAACCCGGTTCTTTCCGCGGCCGGTTGACGATGTACGACATGCGCGGGGTCTCCCAACCCTTCGTGGAGTCGAACGCCGTGACCCGGACGTAGTGGTTCGGGAAGGTCTTGCGGCATTCGTTGATTTCCATCAGGATGCCGGCCGGGTCTTTCAGGTCGAACATCGGATTACCGAACATTTCCCAATAGGTGTTGCGCGGGTGCGGATCGTCGGTGTACTCCACGCTCACCGCCCAGCCTTGCTTCAGCGCATACTCGATCTGCGCGGTGATCTGCGCATCCGTGAGGTCGGGCAGGAATGAAAACTGCCCCTGCGTAATCCGATTGCCGGTATTGGTCATCATGATTGCATCTCCTTTACCGTTAAACGCTGGCCGTGGCCACGGGCACGAAGTCCGCGGTGTCGGTGGATTCGTAGTTGAAGCTGACTTCTCCCCAAGTATCCAGCGCGGCCTTGAGCGGCGAGCACCATCTTGCGGCCTCCTGCAGAATCTGCGGACCTTCCTTCAGGTAATCGCGGCCCTCGTTGCGCGCCAGGATCATCGCTTCGAGCGCGACGCGGTTGGCGGTCGCCCCCGCCTGGATGCCCATCGGATGGCCGATGGTGCCGCCGCCGAACTGCAGCACCACGTCCTCTCCGAGGTAGTGTATCAACTGGTGCATCTGGCCGGCGTGGATGCCGCCCGAGGCGACCGGCATCACCTTCTTCAACGATGCCCATTCCTGATCGAAGAACAGGCCGTTCTCCAGGCTTTTAGCCGTATACGGCTCGCGCAGGGTGTCGTAGAAGCCCTTGATCATGAGCGGATCGCCCTCGAGCTTGCCGACGACCGTGCCGGCATGAATATGGTCCACGCCCGCCATGCGCATCCACTTGCAGATCACGCGGAAGTTCATGCCGTGATTCTTCTGGCGCGAATAGGTCGAGTTGCCGGCGCGGTGCAGGTGCAGGATCATGTCGTTCTTGCGCGCCCACTTGGCCATGGACTGAATGGCGGTGTAGCCGATCACGAGGTCGATCATGATGATGACTGAGCCCAGCGATTTGGCGAATTCGGCGCGCTCGTACATCTCTTCCATGGTGCCGGCAGTGACGTTGAGATAATGTCCCTTCACCTCGCCGGTCGCGGCCGCGGCCTTGTTCACCGCCTCCATGCAGTAGAGGAAGCGGTCGCGCCAGTGCATGAAGGGCTGCGAGTTGATGTTCTCGTCGTCCTTCACGAAGTCGAGGCCGCCTTTCAGCGCCTCGTACACCACGCGTCCGTAGTTGCGGCCGGAGAGGCCGAGCTTCGGTTTCGTTGTGGCGCCGAGCAGCGGCCGGCCGAATTTGTCCAGGCGCTCGCGTTCGACCACGATACCCGTGGCCGGACCCTGGAAAGTTTTCAAGTAGGCGACCGGGATACGCATGTCTTCCAGACGCAGCGCTTTCACCGCCTTGAAGCCGAACACGTTGCCAATGATCGAGGCCGTGAGGTTCGCGATCGAACCGGGTTCGAACAGGTCCAGATCATAGGCGATGTAGGCGAAATACTGCTGCTCGGTCCTGGTGTTTGGACCCGTGTTGGGTACCGGATCCACCCGGTAGGCCTTGGCCCGGTACAGCTCGCACGCGGTTAACCGGTCGGTCCAGACCACGGTCCAGGTCGCAGTGGAGGACTCGCCCGCCACCGCCGCCGCCGCCTCATCCGCATCCACGCCGGGCTGCGGGGTGATGCGAAACAACGCGATGATGTCGGTGTCCTTGGGTTTGTAATCGGGATCCCAATAGCCCATTTTCTTGTAGGGGATAACTCCCGATTTGTAACGTTCCCTGGCGTCTGTGATAGTTTCTGGCTTACCCATAATGCTCCTTTCCACTTTCATGCACGTTGCCGAAGCGATCATAACCGCCCGCGATAATAAGTAACATTCAAATCATTTTAGGGATATAATCAAAATTACTTATATGTTGTCGCCCTGACCGATGAAGCGCGTTACCCTCAGGCAGTTACGGATATTCGACGCGGTCGCTCACCATTTGAACTTCTCGCGTGCCGCCGAAGAACTGCATCTGACGCAGCCTGCGGTATCGATGCAGATCAAACAGATCGAGCTGGCCGCCGGCCAGCCGCTGCTTGAACAGCTGGGGAAGAAAATCTTTCTTACCGAGGCCGGCCGCGCCCTGTTGCGCCACGCCCAGGCGATTCTGCGAGAGCTGGAGGAGGCACAGCAGTCTCTCGCCGCGCTGCAGGGAGTCAACCAAGGCACGCTCGATATCACGCTGATCAGCACCGCAAAATACTTTGCTCCAAGATTCCTGACGCAATTTTGCGATCTATACCCCGGCGTCAGGCTCAAGCTTGCGGTGAACAACCGTGCCCAACTGCTGCAGCGGCTGCTCGATAACGAAATCGACCTCGCGATCATGGGCCACCCGCCGCACGGCCTGGACATTGTTGCCGAAGCGTTCGCGCCCAATCCGCACGCGATTATCGCCAGCCCGAATCACCCGCTTGCCAAAAGGCGCCGCATTCCATTCAGGGCGTTATGCAACGAGAATTTCCTTGTTCGGGAGCCCGGGTCGGGCACCCGCATGCTGATGGAACGCGTGTTCCGGGATCACGGCATGAGCGTGAGCGCGTCCATGGAAATCAGCAGCGACGAGACGATAAAGCAGGCGGCGATGGTAGGCATGGGCCTCGGGTTCCTGTCGCTGCACACGGTCGAGCTCGAGTTGCAGACTCGGCGCCTGGTCATGCTTGACGTGATCGGGACGCCGATCATGCGCAAGTGGTATATCGTGCATGGCAAGAACAAACGCTTATCCCCAGTGGCGCGCGCGTTTCGCGAGTTTCTGCTGACACGCGTCGCCGCCGCGCTTTCGCCCACGGACGCGGCAACGGCGGCGCAAGAAAAAAAGCGGCGGAGATGAGTAGCCCGGCTACTCCTCGGGTTTGCGCGCGAGCTTGATACCCAGCTGCTTGAGTTTGCGGTAAAGATGCGTGCGTTCCAGCCCGACGCTTTCGGCCACGCGGCTGATGTTGCCGCCTTCCTTTGTGATGTGGTGCTCGAAGTAGACGCGCTCGAAAGCATCGCGCGCGTCGCGCAGCGGCAGGTCCAGCGACAGATCATGCGCCGCCAGCGGCACGGATACGGGTTGCGGCAGTGCGCGGCTGACCTCGTCCAGATCGATCTGCTCGCCAAGCGCGGTAAGCGCCAGCGTTTGCACCACGCTCTGCAATTGCGCAAGGTTGCCCGGCCAGTCGTAGTTTCTGAGCGCGTTGAGCGCGGCAGTCGAAAACTGCCGCGGCGGCACTTCCTTGGCCTCGACCATGCGCGACAGCATCAGGTTGGCGAGATCCGGCACGTCTTCCTTATGCTCGCGCAGGCTTGGCACCCGGATCGTTGTCGCCGAAAGCATGGTGTAGAGACGCTCGTCGAACAGGCTTTGCGCGACCAGCTCCGGCAGCGGGCGTGATGCGCCGCAAATGACGCGCACGTTGTAACGGTCGTGCTTGCCGAGCAGCAGCAGCAAACCTTTCTGCTCCATCTTGTTGAGTTCCGTAACGTCGCGCACAAACAGCGTGCCCTCGCGCGCCTGGTCGAGCAAGTCGAGCGGCCCGTCGGCCAGCACCGAAGTCATCTCGGGCGCGACCCAGGGTGCGTTGCGCGGATGCAGGAAGCGCGCGCATAACTCCACGCCGCAGCCCGGCTCTGCGGTGAGCAGCAGCGGCGTCCTGAGGTTGGCGATGCGTTCGAGCCGCAGCTTGAGATCGACGACGAGCGGCGCGCGGCCCAGGCCCGCCAGCGACAGCGCCGTCCGCGGCGGCTGTTCGCCGTGACTCAGCGCGCGGCCGACGGTGGCCAGCAGCTTTTGCAGCGCGATCGGTTTTTCCAGAAAATCATAGGCGCCGATGCGCGTTGCCTCCACCGCGGTATCGATCGTGCCGTGACCGGACATCATCACCACCGGCATGGTCAGCAGCCCGGCGCTGGCCCATTCCTTGAGCAACGTAATGCCGTCGGTATCCGGCATCCAGATGTCGAGCAGCACCAGGTCGGGACGGCTGCGGCTGCGGAAAGCCCGCGCCTCGCCCGCATTTTCCGCCAGCCGCACCTGGTAACCCTCCTCGGAGAGGATTTCCGACAGCAACTCCCGGATGCCGATTTCGTCGTCAACAACAAGTATTTGCTGCATAAGCTCTACACCAAGTTTACACCTTCATCTAAGCCGCGGACTGGTGCCCCGCGCTGCGCGCCGCGACGGCGGGAAGAGACACGGTCACGCGCGCGCCATGTGGCGCCACATTCAGGATCGTGATCTCTCCGCCATGTTCCTCGATGATTTTCTTGACGATCACCAGCCCCAGGCCCGTGCCCCGGGGCTTGGTCGTCACATAAGGCTCGAACACGCGTTTCATCAGGTGCTCGGGGAAACCGCTGCCATTGTCGGTGACCGAAAAGCGCACCGTGCCTCCGGTCGCTTCGCTGGCAATCACGATGCTCGGTTGGGCGGTCTCGGCAAGCGCATCCTGGGCATTCTGCAGCAGATTGTGTATTACCTGCCGCAACTGGACGGCGTCGCCGACCACCGGTGGCAGCTGCGGCGCAAGCTCGAGCCTGATGCTCGATCCCAGTGATTCGTAAAGCGTCAGCACTTCACGCGCCAGCTTGTTGAGGTCGAGTTCCCGCATCGACGGTTCGGGGGTCCGCGCATATTGGCTGAAGGCGTCGACCATGCGCTTCAGCGCCGTCACCTGGTTGACGATGGTTTGCGTCGAGCGCGCGAGCATTTCTGCGTCAGTGTCGGCAAGCTTGGGGGCAAGCTTGCGCTGCAGCCGCTCGGCTGACAGCTGGATCGGCGTCAGCGGGTTCTTGATCTCGTGGGCCAGCCGGCGCGCCACCTCGGCCCATGCCGCATCGCGTTGCGCCTGCAGCAGGTGCGTGATGTCGTCGAACACCGCCACGCTGCCGCTCTCCGCGCTTTGCGGCAGATGCGTGCCGCGCAGCAGCAGCACCTGGGTGCCGCCCTTTACTTCACGCTCGACCTGTTGCTCCCATTCGGCGCTGTCAGCGCGCTCGAAGCCGGTGCGAATGGCGCGTGCCAGCCCGTCAAGCGCGGCATCGTGCGCGCTCCATTCGTCCAGGCCCCGGCCAAGCAGCGCCGTGAAATCGGTCCCCAATATCTGCCCCGCGCTGGGATTGGCGGAGCGCAGGTGCAGGTTACCGTCGAACGCGAGCACGCCGGCCGACAGGTTGGCAAGGATGCTTTCCAGATAGGCTTTCGCATGGACAAGCTGCGCCTGGTTGTGTTCGGCCAGCGCGCGCGCGTCGGCGAGCTGCAGCGTCATGCTGTTGAAGGACTGCGTCAGCATGCCGAGCTCGTCGCTGCTCGCCACCGCTGCCCGCCGGCTGAAATCGCCCTGCGCCACGGCGCGCGTGCCCTCTACCAGCACGCCGAGTGGCGCCGATAGCCGGTCGGAAAGCAGGAAGGCCAGCGCAAGCGCGGACAGCAGCGCAAGCAGCAGGGTAAGCGTGAGCGTTATGCCATAGAGTCGTTTCAGCCCCAGGCGCGACAACGTAAGTTCCTGATAATCGCGATAGCCCGCCTGCACCGTTTCAGCGTCCTGCGCCAGTTGTTTCGGCACCGGCTGCAGCAATTGCAGCACGCGCGCCTCCTCGGCAAGGGAGAGCACGCTGACCGGCACCAGCACGCGCAGAATGAGCCCGCGGTTGGGCACGGCCTCGACCGCGCTGTAAGTCTGCTGCAGGCGGATCTGGCGCAGCACTGCGGCGGCCGGCGGCTCCGGAATGAGCCCTATGCGTTCATTGCCGGAGTAGGCGATCAGCTTGCCGCGCGAACTGAAGAGCGTCGCCTCCTGCACGCCCGCCTGCTCGCGCAGCGTATTGAGCGCCGACAGATGCTCGGCGGGCGGACGCACCGATAACTGGAGCGCCATCGCATCGGCCTTCGCCCTCAGGTCCTGGAGCATGTTGTCGAGGACGTTGCGGCTGATGTTAAGCCCGCCCTCGAGCGCCTTGTCGACCCGCACCTCGAACCATGATTCGATGCTTTTGGCGAGAAACTGCACCGACACGCCGTAGATCAGGGCGCCCGGGAGCACCGCCATCAGCGCGAACAGCAGCACCAGACGCAGGGTGAGTTTGGCGCCGAACACGCCGGCCTTGAGCCGGCGCCTGAGCGTGAGCAGCTGGTAGCCGACCAGCGCCGCGAGCACCAGCGCGATGCCGCCGTTGAGCAGCAAAAGCAGTGAATAATGCTCGGCAAACAGCGTGGTATTCGCGCTGGCGGTCGCCAGCAGGAAAAGCGCCACCGCGCCGAAGCCTAAGCACAGGATCAGCAGATACTTGAGCCCCGGGCTGGCGCGCGCCGGCCGGTGTTTCGCTTGCTGCGTCACGGCATCACCGTCCAGCGATACCAGTCCGACCCGACGTTCCATTCCCGCGAGCCGAGCGCACTGATCTGAAACGGTTTGGGCAGCTGTGTGGTGTCGAGCCGCAGGCGCAGCGCCGCCGTGTAGGTCGAATCCTTCCTGAGCGCCCCCGGCTCGACTTCTTCGCGCCGTCGCACGCGGCTCATGACTTCCAGCGCCTCGCGCAGGGTGCTGAAATTCTGATAAAGCGTGCCGACCCCGACCCGGTACTGGCGGGTGAGCGCGTTGTAGGACAGGCGGTACTGCTGGTGGGTGTTGACGACTTTTTCGTTGAACCAGTACCAGCGCGAGCGTATCAGCTCGAATTCGAGGAGAAAATAAAGCGACACCCCCTTGTTGAGCGCTTCTTCAAGCTGCGGCGTCAACGCGACGCCAAACTCGGCCTCGAGCACATAGCCATCATCGACCATGGCCAGCGTCGCCTTCCTGACTTCAATGCCCTCGGCATGGACGGACGGAGCGGCGACAGCGAGCCAAAGCGCGGTGAGCGCCGCAAGCAGGCTAATTCTTATGCAGCAGCGCGTAGAAAAAGCCGTCATGCTGTTCGTCCGGAAGTATTTGGCCCGCGGCCTGTTGTAAGTGGGTCTCGGCCCCGGGGAACATCAGGGGTTGCGCGTCGCGATGGCGCTCCAGAAATCGTGCAACCTGATGCTGGTTTTCCTCATGGAACACCGAACACGTCGCGTACAGCAATTTACCACCACTGGCGAGCAGCCGCCACAGTGCCTCCAGTATGCGCTGCTGCCGCTGCGCGAACCGTGCGATATCGGCGGCGCGGCGCAACCATTTTATGTCAGGGTGACGCCGCACGACGCCGGAGGCCGAGCACGGCACGTCGGCAAGAATCCGGTCGAACGGCCTGCCGTCCCACCAACCGTGCGGCTCGCAAGCGTCGCCGCATACGACACGCGCCGTTAGCCCGAGCCGGGCGAGATTGCTGCGCACACGTTCGAGCCGGGCGTCATCGCGGTCGAGCGCAACGAGGTCCACATCGGCAAGCTCGAGAATATGTGCGGTCTTGCCGCCCGGCGCCGCGCAGGCATCGAGCACGCGCATGCCGTCGTCGGCCACGAGCAGCGGCGCGGCGCGCTGTGCGGCCGCATCCTGCACCGAGACCAGGCCCTCTGAAAAACCCGGAATGCGCTCAACCGCCACCGGCTTTGCAAGTCGCACCGCCGAGGCGCTGACCTGCTGCGCCGCGATGCCGTTATTTGCGAGCAGCGCGAGATATTCCGCGACCGTGCCGCGCCGGCGGTTCACGCGCAGCGTCATCGGCGGATGCAGATTATTGGCCTCCAGAATCGCCGCATACTGCCGCGGATATTGGTGCCGCAGCTTGTCGATCCACCACTGGGGGTGGGAATAACGCCCCGGGTCCGTGCGTTGCGCCTCGGCCAGCAACGGCGTGCGGCGGCGCAGAAAATTACGCAGCACGGCATTGGTAAGCCCTTTCGCCGCCGCCAGGCGGAGCTGTTCGCAGGCGCGCACGGCATGATCGACCACCGCATGGGGCGCGGCCCGGGTATATTCGAGTTGATAGAGCGCCGCCCGCAGCAGGCAGCGCAGCTTCTCGTCGTGCAGCGGTTTGTCGAGCAATGCCCGAAGCAGGGCGTCGATGCGGCCGAGAAAGCGCAGCGTTCCGAAACAAATGTCCCGGGTCGCTGCGCGCCGCTGCGCGGACAAGCCGGGATGACGCCGCCACAACGCCGCAAGCTCGGCGTCGAGACTGCGGCCCGCCAGCACGTTGCCGATGACGGTACTGGCAAGACTCTGGACTTCGTACATCAAACCCCGAAACGCAGTTCGCGCGCCATATCAAACCCCGCAATGAAGGCCGATACCGGCAGCCGCTTGCCGCCCGCGCGCTGCAGCTCGAGCAGGCGCAAGCCGTCCCTGCCGCAGGCGACGACGACGCCTGACGAACCGGCTTCGCAGATCGTGCCCGGCGGCGCGCTGACGCCGCGTTCTACCCGCGCGCGCCAGATCTTGATGGTCGTTCCGTTGAGCATGGACGAGGCGCCGGGAACCGGGTCGAATGCGCGCACCCTGCGCTCGATGCCGGCGGCGTCCTCGCGCCAGTCGATAAGCGCTTCCCGCCTGTCGATCTTGTCGGCATACGTCGCGGCCGCCGCGTCCTGCCGGCGCGGCACGAGCGGCGCGGCGAGCGCGCGCACAATGAGTCTTCCGCCAAGCTCGGCGAGCCGGTCATGAAGCGATTGCGCGGTATCGTCGGCGCCGATCGGGGTCGCTTCCTGCAGCAGGATCGCGCCCGTATCCAGCCCGGCATCCATTTGCATGATGGTGATGCCGGTTTGCTGGTCTCCCGCGAGCAGCGCGCGCTGAATCGGCGCCGCGCCGCGCCAGCGCGGCAGCAGCGAGGCATGGATGTTGATGCCGCCCAGGCGCGGCACGTCGAGCAGCGTTGGCGGCACGATCAGTCCGTAGGCCGCAACCACCAGGGCATCGGGCTTGAGTGCGGCGATGGTATTGATAATGCCTTGGTCCTTCAGCGTTGGCGGTTGCAACAGCGGCAGGCCGCGCTCCGTTGCCAGGCTTTTTACCGCTGACGGCCGGGCCTTGAGTCCGCGTCCCGCCGGACGATCGGGTCGGGTCAATACCAGCGTAACGGCGTGTCCTGCGCGCAGGAGCGCCTCGAGCGCTGCCGCGGCGAATTCCGGAGTGCCGGCAAAAACGATATTCATGGACGGGCGTGAAGACCAGGTCTGCCGACCCCGCAAAACCGGGCAGGCGCCTTGGCATCGAGTGTGGCATACGCCCTGGCGCCGACAACGATGGTGGCGGCAAGATAAACGCCGCAACGGGATGCGCCGGGAAAGTAAATATGGGAAGGCGTCATAGTCGGCTGCTGCCGGCACACCGTGCGTGTCCTGCGCCGGAGCACAAGACCGGGGTGGCGTGCTACATGGTTTGGCGCTGCTGTTTCTTCAGCTTGGCAAGGATACGCCGTTGTTTCAGGCGCGACAGATATTCGACAAAGACCTTGCCCTCCAGGTGGTCCATCTCATGCTGAATGCACACCGCGAGCAGCCCTTCGGCTTCCAGGGTAAAAGGCTGGCCGCCGGCATCGAGCGCCGTCACCTTGACACGCTGGGCGCGGCGCACCTTCTCGTAAATCCCGGGAACCGACAAACATCCCTCCTCGCAGTCCGCTTCGCCGCTTGCTTCCAGGATCTTGGGATTGATAAACGCCTTGAGCTGGTCGCGCGTTTCCGAAATATCGATCACGATGACCCGTTTGTGGACATCAACCTGGGTGGCGGCAAGTCCGATCCCGGGGGCAGCATACATTGTTTGTGCCATATCCTTGATTAGTTTGCGGATATTGTCATCGACCCGGGGCACCTCCGCGGCAATTTTATGCAGCCGTGGATCGGGGTAATGCAAAATCGGTAGTAGGGCCATAAAAATCTTGCTAATTTAATGAACTAGATGCAGAATTTAAACCAAAACATAATGTTACGCGTCGGGGCCTAGATGGAGCGTTCCATGGGTAAGACAATTATATCGCTGATTTTGCTGTTGGTTTCGGCCGTGGCCGCGTTTGCCGCCAACGGCGGGGAACTCAAGGATACCGCGCCGGAGCGCTATACCGTAGTCGAGGGGGACACGCTGTGGAGCATTTCCGGCCGCTACCTCAAAGAGCCGTGGCGCTGGCCCGAACTGTGGAAAATGAACCAGGAGCAGATCAGGAATCCGCATCGTATTTATCCCGGCGATGTGCTGGTGCTCCACCGCTCGCCGCCGCACGCCGCGCAGCTCCAGTTGCTCAGCCTGCCTACGGTAAAGCTCTCGCCCAAAGTGCGTGCCGAGCCGCGCGATGCCCGGGCGGTCCCGACCATTTCCCCGTCGGCGATCGAGCCCTTTCTGTCCAAGCCACTGGTGGTCGGCCCAAACGAGCTTGATTCGGCGGCGCGCATCGTCGCGACCGAGGAAAACCGCGTCGCGATCGGCGCCGGCAGCGTCGCTTATGCCCAAGGCATCACCCGGGACAAGGGCGAAATCTGGCAGATCTTCCGCCGCGGCGACGCTCTCGTTGATCCCGACACCAAGGAAACGCTCGGTTTCGAGGCGGTTTATCTGGGCGAGGCGCGGGTCCGCGATTACGGCGGCACCGTGGCCACCATCGAAATCACCAAGTCAACGCAGGAGATCTATCAGGACGACCGGTTGCTGCCCGCCCCCAAGGAGCTGCCGAATTTTGCTTACGTGCCGCACGCGCCCCAGAAAAACATCAAGGGCCGCATCGTATCGGCCTATGGCAGCCTGCAGGAAACGGGCCCACCCGCCATCGTCGCGCTGTCCAAAGGCAGCCATGACGGGCTCGAAGTCGGGCACGTGCTGGCGATCTACCGCAGCCAGAGCAGCTTCCGCTACGCCCAGCGCACCCAACCGCTGTTCGGCCGCAGCGGGCCCTCGGGCAGCAACGCGCCGCGCACTTACTACGGCGAGCGCATTCTCCCGCGCGATGGACCGGTTTATTCGCGTGCGGAGCCGCTTGAAGAAAGCGACGTCGCCAAGCTTCCAGACGAGCGCTATGGCCTGGTCATGGTGTTCCGCACGTTCGATCGCGCCGCATTCGGTTTAGTGATGCAGGCCTCGCGCCCGGTCTCGGTGCTGGACATCGTCACCAACCCTTGATCCCGCATTCCGTTTTGGCCCGTGGCGCGGCGGGATGGCTCGCATTCTCCCCTTCACCGAGATATGGCGCTCGATAAAGACCTGGAATCGTGGCTGCGCCTGAGCCTGGTCCCGGGCGTGGGCGATCAATCGTTACGCAAATTGCTGATGGCGTTCGGCGCGCCACAGCAGATACTTGCAGCAAGCCATGCCACGCTGGCCAAGATTGTCCCGGCGGCCGTTGCGGCGGCCATCTGCGATGGCGGCGCGGGCGCCGACCGGCTGGATGCGATCGCCGGTTGGCTGGAAAACCCGACCAACCATATTGTCACGCTGGCCGACACCGCTTATCCACAGGCCTTGCTGCAAACCCCTGACCCGCCGCCGCTCATCTATGTCAAAGGCCGCATCGGGCTGCTCAATCATGACGCGCTGGCCGTCGTCGGCAGCCGCAGCGCCACGCCTCAAGGCATCGCCAACGCCGAATCCTTCGCCCAAGCGCTTTCCGACGCCGGTCTGACTATCGTGAGCGGGCTAGCGCTCGGCATCGATGCCGCCGCCCATCGTGGCGGGCTTGCCGGCGCGGCAAGCAGTCTGGCGGTCGTCGGCACCGGCCTCGACATCGTGTATCCGGCACGCAACCGCGATCTGGCGCACCGGCTTGCCGCAGAAGGCGTCATCATTTCCGAATTCCCGCTGGGCACGCCCGCGCTCGCAGCCAATTTTCCGCGCCGCAACCGCCTGATCAGCGGGCTGGCTCGCGGGTGTCTCGTCGTCGAAGCCGCGCTGCAAAGCGGATCGCTGATCACCGCGCGCCTTGCCAACGAACAGGGCAAAGAGGTTTTTGCCGTGCCGGGCTCCATCCATTCACCGCTGTCGAAAGGCTGTCATCTGCTCATCAAGCAGGGCGCAAAACTGGCCGAAAGCGCGCAAGATATCCTGGAAGAACTCAACCTGCCGGCACCTGCCGCCGCGCCGCCCGCCGCAACAGCCTCCACCGACCCCGGGGCCCAGGCGCTGCTCGATGGCCTCGGCTTCGATCCTTGCGATATCGACACGCTGTGCGCACGCTGCGGGTTGAAAAGCGCCGCCGTCTCTTCCCTGCTCACCCAACTCGAAATCGAGGGACAGGTCGCCGCGCTGCCCGGCGGGCTGTATCAGCGCAGGCGCTGACCGTCATCCTTGGCGTGGCGTGACTTTTTCACGATTCCACGCACGTGCCGTTGCCGCACGAACATTTGTTAGAAAACAACGGCAACCCCCCGTTTGCCGGCGTGTATTTCCGCCTTTGTCTTGCGCCGGGACCTGCTCGCGGCTTGCCATCGCCCTCTTTTGTTCTTATCATCGTGCGCTCTTTTTGATCGCTTTGCGCTTCTGCGCGTGACGGCATGCACGCGCAAACAATCTTTCGACAAGCTCAGCATCCGCCATGGGAAAACAACTGATCATCGCTGAGAAACCCTCCGTCGCCGGCGATATCGCCCGCGCGCTGGGCGGCTTCACGCGACACGACGATTATTACGAGAGCGACCGCTACGTGATCGCCTCCGCGGTCGGCCATCTGCTCGAACTTGTGGTGCCTGATGAATACGAAGTCAAGCGCGGCAAATGGTCGTTCGCGCACCTGCCGGTAATTCCTCCCCACTTCGATCTGAAGCCGATCGAAAAAGCCGAGGCTCGCCTTAAGCTGCTCACGAAGCTGATTAAACGCAAAGATGTCGAAGGGCTGATCAACGCCTGCGATGCCGGCCGCGAAGGCGAACTGATTTTCCGCTATATCGTGCGCCACACAAAAACCGTCAAACCGATCAAGCGACTGTGGCTGCAGTCGATGACGCCCGCAGCGATTCGCGAGGGGTTCGCGAATCTGCGCAGCGACCGCGAATTGCTGCCCCTCGCGGATGCCGCCGTCTGCCGCTCTGAATCCGACTGGCTGGTCGGCATCAATGGCACGCGCGCCTTGACCGCGTTCAATTCCCAAAGCGGGGGCTTTCATAAAACGCCCGTCGGGCGCGTGCAGACCCCGACGCTTGCGATCCTGGTCGAACGCGAGGAAAAAATAAAACGTTTCGTGCCCAAGGACTATTGGGAAGTGCACGCGACTTTTGCGGTCGCCGCCGGCGATTACCTTGGCCGCTGGTTCGATGAGAAATTCAGCAGACAGACGCGCGACGACGATCCCGATCTCAAGCCCGAGCGGATATGGAACGAGGCGCGCGCACGGGAGATTAACGACAAGTGCACCGGCAAGCCGGCCAAGATCAGCGAGGAAAGCAAACCGACGACGCAGCTCTCCCCGCTCCTGTTCGACCTGACCAGCCTGCAGCGCGCGGCCAATTCGCGCTTCGGTTTTTCGGCCAAGATGACGCTGAGTCTGGCGCAGGCGCTCTACGAAAAACACAAGGTGCTCACTTATCCGCGCACGGACTCGCGTTGCCTGCCGGAGGATTATCCAGGAACCGTCAAGACGGCGCTGGAGGCCTTGGCAGAAACCCCATACGGCGCCTTCGCCAGAAACGTTCTGAAGCAGGGCTGGGTGCGGCCCAATAAGCGCATATTCAATAACGCCAAGGTGTCCGACCACTTTGCGATCATTCCCACCGCGCTTGCGCCCAAGCATCTGAACGAGGCGGAAACCAAACTCTACGACCTGGTGGTGCGCCGCTTTCTTTCCGTGTTCTATCCCGCTGCCGAGTATCTGGTTACGACCCGCATCACGCGGGTTGCGGGCGAGGCGTTCAAGAGCGAAGGCCGGGTGCTGATGAATGCCGGCTGGCTCGAAGTGCACGGCAAGGAAGCGCAGGACGAAGATGCGCCCAGCCTCGTTCCGGTCGAGCCCGGGGAGACCGCCAAGACCCGCTCCATCAAGATTGTCGCAACCCAGACCAAACCGCCTGCGCGCTTTTCCGAAGCGACGTTGCTTACGGCCATGGAGGGCGCGGGCAAGCTGGTCGAAGACGAGGAACTGCGCGATGCAATGAAGGAGCGCGGCTTGGGCACGCCGGCAACGCGCGCCGTGATCATCGAAAAACTGATCGCGGAAGAATATGTCCTTCGGCTGGGCCGCGAGCTGCAGCCCACGCCCAAGGCGTTTTCACTGATCACGCTGCTGCGCGGGCTGGAAATCCCCGAGCTTGTTTCCCCGGAGTTGACCGGGGAGTGGGAGTTCAAGCTGAAACAGATGGAACACGGCGAGCTCAAGCGCGACGCCTTCATGCGCGAGATCGCGGAGATGACGCGTCATATCGTCGAGCGCGCCAAGCGCCATGAAAGCGAGACCGTCCCCGGCGACTTCAGCACGCTCAAGACGCCGTGCCCGAAATGCGGCGGCCTGGTCAAGGAAAACTACAAGAAATTCCAGTGCCAGAAGTGCGATTTTTCGCTGTGGCGCATTCTCTCCGGCCGTCAGTTCGAGCCCGCCGAAATCGAGGCGTTGATCGCAAAGCGCCAGATCGGTCCGCTGCAGGGATTCCGCAGCCGCCTCGGCAAGCCGTTCGCCGCAATCATCAAACTGTCTCCTGAATTCAAGGCGGAATTCGATTTCGGTCAGCAAAACGGCGGCGGCGCGGCCGAAGCCGTTGATTTCTCAGGACAGGAGCCGCTCGGGCCTTGCCCGAAGTGCGGCGCGCGCGTATTCGCGCATGGGATGGCCTATTTGTGCGAAAAGGCGACCGGCCCCGGTCGCAAATGCGACTTCCGCTCGGGCAAGATCATCCTCCAGCGCAATATCGAACCCGAGCAGATGGCCAAGCTTCTCGCACACGGCAAAACCGATCTGCTGCACAAATTCATCTCGAAAAAAGGCCGCCCGTTTTCCGCCTATCTGGTACGCGGCGAAAATGGCAGGGTTGGGTTCGAGTTCGCGCCGCGCGCGGCCAAGTCTCCGGCCAAAGCCAAGACCAAAGCGGTTGCAAAAGCTTCCCCCAAGCCGCGCAAGGCGGCTGCGTCCTAACGCATGCGCGCGGTGTCGGGCGTTACGCGCGCTTTTTCGGCAGACCCCGGTTTTCCTCAGATGTCGAGATTGCGTACGCCGAGTGCGTTGCTCTCGATGAAATTGCGGCGCGGCTCAACCGCGTCGCCCATGAGGGTGGTAAATATTTCGTCCGCGCTGATTGCGTCCTCGATCTGGGTGCGCAGCAGCCGCCGGGTCTTGGGGTCCATGGTGGTTTCCCATAGCTGCTCGGGGTTCATCTCGCCCAGGCCCTTGTAGCGCTGGACGCTGATGCCGCGCTGCACTTCGTCGAGCACCCATTCTATCGCGTCACGCAACTCCTTGACCGGGTGCCGACGCTCGCCGCGCCTGATATACGCGCCTTCGCCAAGCAGGCCTTGCAGCACTTCTGCGGTACGCATGATTTGCGCATAATCCCCGCTCTGCACGAAGTCCACATCAATAAAGCGATGGTGCACAATCCCATGCTGGGTCCGGCTGATCGCCAGCACGTGGCGTTCGCTCTTTTCGTCGAACCTAGCCTCGATGCGTACCGTCTGGTCAGCAAGCAGCGCTGCCAGCGCCTTGGCGCTTTTCTGCGCCGCTTTTTCATCCGAAAGATCAAGAACCGTGGGCTGCTTGAGCAGCGCGTGCAAGACTTCTTCGTCAACCAGGCGACTTACGCGTTCTATCACCGCCTCCGCGAGCAGGTATTCTTTTGCCACCTGCGCGAGCGCTTCCTTGCTGAGTGATTGCGCGTCCTTCGAGGTATAAAGCTCGGCTTCGGACAGCGCCAGTTTGAGCAGGTACTGCTTGAGCTCATGCTCGTCCTTGAGATAGCGCTCCTGTTTGCCGTGCTTGATCTTGTACAGCGGCGGCTGGGCAATATAGATATGTCCGCGCTCGACCAGTTCCGGCATCTGGCGATAGAAGAACGTCAGCAGCAGGGTGCGGATATGGGAGCCATCGACATCGGCGTCGGTCATAATGATGATGCGGTGATAACGCAACTTCTCCGGCGCGTATTCGTCCTTGCCGATTCCCGTGCCGAGCACGCTGATCAGGGTTGTGATCTCCTGCGAGGACAGCAGCTTGTCGAAACGCGCTCTCTCGACGTTGAGTATCTTGCCCCTCAGCGGCAGAATCGCCTGGAACTTGCGGTCACGTCCCTGTTTGGCCGAGCCGCCGGCGGAGTCGCCCTCGACGATGTAAAGCTCGCACTTTGCCGGATCCCGTTCCTGGCAATCGGCCAGCTTGCCCGAAAGACCGAACGAATCGAGCACGCCCTTTCGGCGCGTCAGCTCGCGCGCCTTGCGTGCCGCCTCCCTTGCGCGTGCCGCATCGATGATTTTGCTGCAGATGATTTTGGAATCGTTCGGTTTTTCGAGCAGGAATTCCATCAACTTCTGCCCGACTATTTCCTCTACGACCGGCCGGACCTCGGATGACACCAGTTTGTCCTTGGTCTGGGACGAAAATTTGGGTTCCGGAACCTTGACGGACAGCACCGCCGTCAAGCCTTCCTTCATGTCATCGCCGGTGGTTTCCACCTTTGCTTTTTTCGCGAGCTCGTTGTTCTCGATGTACTGGTTGAGCGTACGCGTCATGGCCGCGCGCAGGCCGGTCAGATGTGTGCCGCCGTCCCGTTGTGGAATGTTGTTAGTGAAACATTGCATTGACTCCTGATACGAGTCATTCCACTGCATCGCGACTTCCACGGTAATGCCGTCCTTTTCGCCGATGGCATACAAGATGTTCGGATGGAGTACATTTTTGTTCCGGTTCATGTATTCCACGAACCCTTTCACCCCGCCACTGAACGCGAATTTTTCCTCTTTCCCGGTCCGCTGGTCTGTCAGCGTGATCTTGACGCCGCGATTGAGAAACGACAGTTCCCGCAGTCGCTTGGCCAGAATGTCGTGGTGATACTCGATGTTACCGAAGATTTCCTTGCTGGCAAGGAAATGGACTTCCGTTCCCCGCCGCTCCGTTTTTCCTATCGTTTTCAGTGGCGCTACCGCCTTGCCCATGCGAAATTCCATCTGGTGCAGCTTGCCGTCCCGGCGGATAGTCAAGCGCAACCACTCGGACAGCGCATTCACCACCGACACACCTACCCCATGCAGCCCGCCTGAAATCTTGTAGGAGTTGTTGTCAAACTTTCCTCCGGCATGAAGTTCTGTCATGACCACTTCTGCCGACGACCGCCCCTGCTCATCGTCCGGATGTATCTCCGTCGGTATGCCTCTGCCGTTGTCGACGACACTGACTGAATTGTCCGTGTGTATCGTGATTGAGATTTCGTTGCAATATCCGGCGAGCGCTTCGTCTATCGCATTATCAACCACCTCGAATACCATATGGTGAAGCCCTGTGCCATCGCTGGTATCCCCGATATACATGCCCGGGCGCTTGCGCACCGCCTCCAGTCCTTTCAGGACGCGAATGCTGCTTGCACCGTAATCATCCGTGTTTTTCTGGTCTTGCTCTTTATCTGTCATCTGTGGCTGCTCGTTTTCCGTTTGTTTTTCAGATTCGCATCGGCATCACGACATACTGGAACCCGTTTTTATTTGGCAGTGTCACCAGCATGCTGCTGTTTGCGTCGCCAAAGGCGCAGTCCACTTTTTCTCCTTGAACGTTGTTAAGAACATCCAGCAGATAAGTAATGTTGAACCCGACATCCAGCGGTTCGCCCGAGTAACTGATTTCTATCTCTTCCTGCGCTTCTTCCTGCTCGTTATTGGTGCACGAAATTCGCAGACTGTTTCCTGTCAACATCCATCGCACCCCCCGGAACTTCTCGTTCGACAGGATCGCCGTCCGCTGCAGGGAGTGCAGCAGCGCCGTACGATCAAGCAAAACGTGTTTCTGGTAATTGGTCGGGATTACGCGCGTATAATCCGGAAATTTTCCATCGATGGTCTTGGTGACCATCTCTATGCCGGCAAATCTAAACTTGACCTGGTTTGCATGCAGTTCTATTTCTACGGTGTCTTCCGTTTCTCCGAGCTGTCTTGCCAGTTCCAGCACCGCCTTGCGGGGCAGGATGACCTCTCTTTTCCCCTGCTGCTGCGGCAGTTCTCCTGCCGCATAACTTAACCTGTGCCCGTCCGTGGCCACAACCTTGATCTGCTCCTCTTCCAGCACCAGGAGAAGGCCGTTCAGGTAGTAACGTATGTCCTGCTGGGCCATCGAGTACTGCACCAGCAGCAATAACTCGCGCAGCTTTCTCTGCGAGATCGCAACCTTTGCCTGTGCGGCTCCAGAAGTCACCAACGTCGGAAAATCATTTGCCGGTAGCGTCTGCAAGTTGAAGCGGCTTTTCCCGGCGCGTACCTGCAGGCGGTTATTCTGCGCGTCCAGGATCGTTTCCGCTTCTTCCGGCAATGCCCGTAGGATGTCCAGCAGCTTTCGTGCAGATACTGTCAGGCTTGCGTCCTCGCCACTTTTTGTATCGACGGAAATTTTGGTTGACATCTGTATTTCGAGATCTGTGGCAACCAGCGTCAGCTGTTCCTGTCGTCTTTCAATCAGGACATTGGAAAGAATCGGGAGCGTGTGCCGTTTTTCAACGATCCCCGCAACCGCTTGTAGAGGTTTCAGTAACAGGTCGCGTTTAATTTGTATGAGCTTCATAAATAGCTTCTTTAATTAATAAAACTTCTAGTAGAACTAATAGAAGCACGTAATTGCTGTGGAAAAGGACAAGTTATGTTTCCTGTCAACAGCATAGAATGCAAATACCATGTGTATGAATGCAGGGATGACGGTGTATGAATTGTGGAACGATTTCAGTAATCCTGTGGAATATGGATATATTCACAATCCGTTCACGAAGAATTAACAGCGCAGAACTTTAAGCAAGGAATTGATGTCGCGAGTGATGTCGGTGTTTGTCGCTTTCAGTGAAGCAATCTTGCGACAGGCGTGCAGAACCGTGGTATGGTCGCGGCCGCCAAACGCCTCGCCGATATCAGGAAGGCTGAGCTGGGTGAGCTCCTTGGCGAGCGCCATGGCAATCTGGCGCGGACGCGCCACATTGCGGCTGCGCTTTTTGGAATACATCTCGGAGACTTTGATTTTGTAGTAGTCGGCGACGGTTTTCTGGATATTTTCAATGGATACTTGCCGGTTCTGGATTGCGAGCAGATCCCGCAACGCTTCCCGGCAAAGATCGACGGAGAGTTCCTGGCCGGAGAAGCGAGCATAGGCGAGCACGCGTTTGAGACCGCCTTCGAGTTCGCGCACGTTGGATTGGATGTGCTTGGCAAGGAAAAACGCGACGGACTCGTCCAGCTTGAGCGCTTCCATCTCTGCTTTCTTGAGCAGGATGGCGACACGCATTTCCAGCTCCGGCGGCTCGACGGCAACGGTAAGCCCCCAGCCGAAGCGCGAGATCAGGCGATTCTCCATTCCCGAAATTTCTTTCGGATAGGTGTCGCAGGTGATGACGAGTTGTTTGTGGGACTCGATAAGCGCGTTGAACGCATAGAAGAACTCTTCCTGGGTCCGGCTTTTGCCGCTGAAAAACTGGATATCGTCAATCAGCAGCAGATCAAGAGAGTGATAGTAGCGCTTGAAATCATCGAATGCTTTGTGCTGATAAGCGCGGACAACATCGGAGACGTACTGCTCGGCGTGAATATAGCGGATCTTGCTTTCCGGGACGTGGGCATGAAGATGGTTGCCGATAGCTTGGATCAGGTGGGTCTTGCCAAGACCAACTCCGCCGTAAATAAACAAAGGATTG
>JAIESJ010000261.1 GCA_019746155.1 Burkholderiales bacterium | reverse complement strand
AACAGCATCGCGATCGGGTCCATGGCGAGCGCGCGCGCGATCGCCACGCGCTGCTGCTGGCCGCCGGAGAGCTGGCCGGGATATTTGGCGGCATGCTCCTCGAGGCCGACCCGCTGCAGCAGCGTGAGCGCCCGCTGCGTTGCTTCTTCGCGAGAGCGGCCCAGCACCTTGACCTGCGCCAGGCAGATGTTGTCGGTTACGCTCATGTGGGGAAACAGCTCGAAATTCTGGAATACCATGCCGATGCGGGAGCGCAGCCTGGGCAGGTCGGTTTTGGGATCGCCGACCGAAATGCCGTCAACCGTGATTTCGCCTTTCTGGAACGGCTCCAGGCCGTTCACGCACTTGATGAGCGTGGATTTGCCCGATCCGGACGGCCCGCACACCACGACCACTTCGCCCTTTTCGACTTTGGTCGTGCAGTTCTTGAGCACATGAAAGCGGCCGTACCACTTGCTTATGTTTTTTATTTCGATCATGGCGTTTTCTTGGAACCCCTAACAAAATCAAAAATTAACCGCCGATGGACGCCGATGCACGCCGATGAATATCCAATCAAGAACCACCCCCACCCTGGCCCTCCCCCTGAGAGGGAGGGAACTCATTCTGTGGCCCGCACACAAAAAAATCTCCTTCCCCCTCAGGGGGAAGGTTGGGATGGGGGTGGTATACATTTTCGAATTGATCGGCGTACCCCTCAAGGGGGTATTAAAAAGAATTCATCCGCGGTTACATCGGTCTTGGCTTTTTTGATATGCGCTTTTAACGGCCGACGCTGTAGCGCGCCTGCAGCCGTTTGACGATATGGGAAGCCGAGAAACAAAGCAGAAAGTAGACGAGCGCCGCGAACAGGTACATCTCGACGAGCCGCCCATCGCGCTGCGCCACCTTGCCCGCCGCGCCCATGAAGTCGGTGAGCCCGACCACGTAGACGAGCGAGGTGTCCTGAAACAGAATGATGCCCTGCGTGAGCAGGATCGGGACCATGTTGCGGAACGCCTGCGGCAGGATCACTGCCATCATCGCCTGCCGGTAGGTGAGGCCGAGCGCATAGGCGGCTTGGACCTGGCCGCGCGGCACGCTCTGGATGCCGGCGCGGATGATCTCGCAGTAGTATGCGGCTTCGAACATCGTGAACGCGATCAGCGCCGAGTAGAACGGTCCGATGCCCTGGGCGTAAGCATCGCCCGAGATCTTCTTTATCGCGAGCGGCACCAGGAAATAGAACCAGAAAATCACCAGGATCAGCGGTGTCGAGCGCAGCAGGTTGACATAGCCGCCGGCGGGCATGTTGAGCACCCTGAAGCCCGACAGCCGCATCAGCGCGAGCAGGGTGCCGAGGAAGATGCCGCCGATCATTGCGAGGAAAGTCAGCCCGAGCGTGAACAACATGCCCTGCCACAGGTAGGGCAGCGAGCGCTGGATGACGTCGAAGTCAAAGCCGGAGAACATGGCGTTCCCTCACCCCCGGCCCCCTCTGCCGGCGGGAGAGGGGGGATTCGTGGCGCTGATGCGCGAAAGATGGATTGCCGGTGAACATGACGGGCTATTTTCCTGCGCTGCCGATGTAGCCGGGCACCCGCACTTTTTTCTCCAGCTCGCGCATCGCTACCGTTACCGTCAGCGTGATCAGCACATAGACCACGGTGGCGACCGTGAAGACCTCGAAGGTGCGGAAGGTGTATTCGGAAATCTGCCGCGCCTGCGCCGTGAGTTCCAGCACGCCTATCGTGAGCGCGACCGACGAGTTCTTGAAAATGGTCAGGAACTCGGAAGTGAGCGGCGGGATGATGATGCGATAAGCCATCGGCAGCAGCACGTGCCGGTAGACTTGCAGCCGCGTGAGGCCCATGGCGAGGCCCGCCTCGGTCTGACCCTTGGGGATCGACTGGATGCCGGAGCGGACCTGCTCGGCCACGCGCGAGGCGGTGTAGAAGCCGAGGCACAGCACCGCATTCCAGAACTCGGGCATCGGCATCCGGGTTTTCAGCCAGTCGCCCATGCTCTTGGGCACGATCTCGGGCAGGACAAAGTACCAGATGAACATCTGCACCAGCAGCGGGACATTGCGAAAGACTTCCACGTAGACGGCGGCGGGGGCGCGCAGGACGGTCAGTTGAGTGGTGCGCAGCACCCCCAGCACTGAGCCTGCCGTGAAGGCGATGATCCAGCTGAGGATGGACACCAACAGCGTCCACTTGATGCCCGACAGCACCCAGTCGAGGTAAATGCCGCCGCCCGAGAATGCCGGCTGGAAAAAAACGCTGAAATCCATGATCGCCAGGAGTTTGTCGGGCCTAGGAGTCTGTCGGACTTAGCCCCGACAAACTCCTGAAATGAAAAGCACTAAAGAACGGGGCGAAAAGAGCGCCATGCAAGTGACGTTTGTCCCGGCCAGAACAGCGTTTCGACACGACGGCTTCTTTCTTATTGAGCTTTTCTTAACCGCGTGACACGCTCAATCCCTCACCCTTCTTTTTAATACCCCCTTGAGGGGTGTCCACCCCTCTCTCCCTCCGGGACTCCTTTCAGTACCCCTTCTTCTCAATACCCGCTTGACGGGTACTTGAGGGGTAGAGGGATCAAGGGCAAGGGAACGAGAGGGGGGATTCGAGACGTAAATGTATGTCATTTATTTACGTAAAACTCAATTGGCAGCCTGTCGCTAAAGCATCAATTAACAGCGAGCCATTAACGCTACGCGTTCCGGCGAATAGTGCCAAGTCCGACAGGCTGCTAACACTTCATCCTGCCGCAGGCCTCGACGCCCTTGTCATTCGGATTCTTTATTAGTTCCTTGAGCGCATCCGACATCGGGAAGTTGAGATTGATGCCCTTGGGCGGGATCGGGGACTGGAACCACTTGGCGTAGATCTTGTTGATCTCACCGCTCTTGTAGAGTCCGGTCACCGTGTTGTCCACCAGCCTCTTGAACGCAGGATCGTCCCGGCGCAACATGATTCCATACGGGTCGTCCGACAGGAATTCGCCGACGATCTCGTAGTCGGCCGGGTTCTTGGCGCTGGCGCGCAGGCTGTAGAGCAGAATGTCGTCCATCGGGAACGCCGCCGCGCGGCCGGTTTCCACCGCCAGGAACGATTCGGCGTGATCCTTGGCCGGTATGAAGTTGATGCCGAGTTTCTTCTCGTCGTTATAGGCTTTCATCGCGCGCTCGTTGGTGGTGCCCTGCGTGTAGACCACGGTCTTGCCCTTGAGGTCGTTGTAGCCCTTGATGCCCGAGGATTTCTTGACGATCAGCTTGGTGCCGGTCATGAAGTAGGTGGGCGCGAAGGCAACCTGCTTCTGGCGTTCGACGCTGTTGGTGGTGGAACCGCATTCGAGATCGATGTTGCCGCCGGTGAGAATCGGAATGCGCGTTTGCGAGGTGACGGGCACGAACTCGACCTTGAGAGCGGGCATTTTGAGTTCGGCCTTGATCGCATCGACTATTTTCAGGCAGATGTCGACGCCATAACCGATCGGCTGCTGTTTATCGTCGAGGTACGAGAACGGAATCGAAGCATCACGATGGCCGATCTTGACCACGCCGGTGTCCTTGATTTTCTTGAGCGTGCCGGTGAGTTCCTGCGCAGCCGCAGGGCCGGCAGTGATTGCCGCTGCGAGTAGAGCGGCCCACAACATGGCATGGCGCTTCATAAAATTCTCCTTTAAAAACATATGGTTATTATTATCCTGAGAGGGGTTGCCGGCCCCGATGGCGCCACCCAATCTAGCCCAATGGTTTTTATTTGTCCAGATTTACCAGCCGTCAGCGTATGTTTCGCGCCAGTCCGGGTAAGTTTCACTCGTGTTTCAGGCTGTCGACCAGGAACTGGAAGGAGGCCGACACGTCCATTCAGCCGTGCAGCAGGAACAGTCGCGGCCAATGCGGCTCACCCCAGGTGCGAACGTGGTAGCGCAGACCGCGGATGTCGTGAAAATGCGAGCGGCTGGGTTTCATTCGGAGCGCATGTCAAGAGATACCCAAACCGATGTATTTATGGGGTTGGCGCAAGATCAGCCTAGCAGCCTGTCGGACTCAAGTCCGACAAGCTCCTAGCGCGAAAGCAACACGCATTATGCGACAAGCCGCCATAATGCGGTAAGTGCGGTGACGCAAACCATTATTGGCTGCTCATTACTTGCGCAGCGTTGACGGCTATGTGGTGGATTTTCTTTGCTTAAATTTTTTTGTTGCGCGCACGTCCGGAAATTGGCCGTGATCCGCAGTTAAAAAAAACGGCATGCCGGCGTAAAATAGATTCCCATCATGCGGCCCTCTTTCGTCCATCTGCGATTGCACAGCGAGTACTCGATCGTGGACGGGATTGTGCGCCTCGACGAGGCGATCGGGATGGCGGCCCGGGACGGCATGCCGGCGCTGGCACTGACCGACCTTACCAACCTGTTCGGTGCGGTCAAGTTCTATCAGGCGGCGCGCAGCCGCGGGGTGAAGCCCATTATCGGCTGCGATGTCTGGATCAGCAACAAGGCCGATCGCGACAAACCCTATCGCCTGCTGCTGCTGTGCGCTTCGCATGCCGGATATCTGCGCCTGTGCGAGCTGCTCACGCGCGCCTATCGCTTGAACCAGTATCGCGGCCGCGCCGAGATCGAGAAAGCCTGGTTTGCCGAGACCGGGGCCGAGGGTTTGATCGCGCTCTCCGGCGCGCATCACGGCGATGTCGGCCAGGCGCTGGTGATCGAGAACATGAAACTGGCGCAAAAGCTCGCGCGCGAGTGGCAGGCGCTGTTTCCGGGCCGCTATTACATCGAGCTGCAGCGCCTGGGGCCCGGCGCCATGACCATGGGCGCGGCAGCGGTGCCGCTCGAAAGCTACGTGCAGCACGCGCTGCGCCTTGCCTCCCTGCTCAAGCTGCCGGTGGTGGCGACGCATCCCGTGCAATTCGTGAAGCCCGACGATTTCCGCGCGCACGAGGCGCGCGTGTGTATTGCGGAAGGTTATATCCTGTCCGATCAGCGCCGTCCGCGGAAATTCAGCTCCGAGCAGTATTTCAAGACGCAGGCGGAGATGGGCGCGTTGTTCGGGGACATTCCGGAAGCGCTGGCCAACAGCGTGGAAATCGCCAAGCGCTGCAATCTTGCGCTTACCCTCGGCATAAGCCGGCTGCCGGACTTCCCGACGCCCGATAACGTCAGTCTCGACCAGTATCTGCGTGAGCGTGCGCTGGCGGGCCTCGAGCGCCGCATGCGGCAGCTTTATGCGGACGAGGCCGAGCGCAGCCGGGCGCAGCCGCGCTACCGGGAGCGGCTCGAGTTCGAGCTCGCGACCATCTCGCAGATGGGCTTTCCCGGCTATTTCCTGATCGTCGCCGATTTCATCAACTGGGCGAAGGAGAACGGCGTGCCGGTAGGACCCGGTCGCGGTTCGGGCGCGGGCTCGCTGGTGGCCTACAGCCTGGGGATTACCGATCTTGATCCGCTGCGCTACGACTTGCTGTTCGAGCGCTTTCTCAATCCCGAGCGCGTGTCGATGCCGGACTTCGATATCGATTTCTGCCAGGACGGGCGCGACCGCGTGATCGACTATGTCAAGCAGCGCTACGGCGCCGACAGCGTGTCCCAGATCGCCACCTTCGGTACCATGGCGGCGAAGGCGGTGGTGCGTGACGTCGGGCGCGTGCTCGATCTGCCGTACAATTTCTGCGACCAGCTCGCGAAGCTCATCCCGTTCCAGCCCGGCAAGCACATTACCCTGCGGGATGCGTGCGAGATGGAGCCGCAATTGAAGGAGCGCGAGAAAAACGAGGAGGAGGTGCGCGAGCTGCTGGAACTGGCGGAGAAGCTGGAGGGACTCACGCGCAACGTCGGCATGCACGCTGGCGGCGTGCTGATCGCGCCGGGGAAACTTACCGATTTCTGCCCGCTTTATATCGCTGACGCGTCGGATGCGGCGGTGAGCCAGTTCGACAAGGACGACGTCGAGTCGATCGGGCTGGTCAAGTTCGACTTCCTGGGCCTCACTACACTCACCATCCTCGACTGGACGGTGCGCTACGTCAAGCAGCTTGACCCGTCTTCGACGCTCGCGCTGCACGAGCTGCCGCTCGATGACGCCGCGACCTATGCGATATTCGCCAGCGCCAACACGACAGCGGTGTTCCAGTTCGAATCGCGCGGCATGCGCGATCTCCTGAAGCGCGCCCGGCCCGACCGCTTCGGCGACATCGTCGCGCTGGTGTCGCTGTACCGGCCCGGGCCGATGGAACTCATCCCTTCGTTTTGCGAGCGCAAGCACGGGCGCGAGCGGGTCGTCTATCCCGACCCGCGGGTGGAGCCTATCCTCGCCGAGACCTACGGCATCATGGTCTACCAGGAGCAGGTGATGCAGATGGCGCAGATCATCGGCGGCTACAGCCTGGGCGGCGCCGACCTGCTGCGCCGCGCGATGGGCAAGAAGAAACCGGAGGAGATGGCGCAGCACCGCGATCTGTTCCGCGCCGGCGCCGCGAAGAACGGGTTATCGGCCGCCAAGGCCGACGAGATCTTCGACCTGATGGAGAAGTTCGCGGGCTATGGCTTCAACAAGTCGCATGCGGCGGCCTACGCGCTGGTCGCCTACCAGACCGCGTACATGAAAGCGCATCACCCGGCGGCGTTCATGGCGGCCAACTTGTCGGCGGTGATGGACGACACCGACAAGGTGCAGTTGCTGGTCGACGACGCGGTGCAGAACGGCCTCGAAATCCTCCCGCCCGACCTGAACAGCGGCGATTACCGCTTTGTGCCGATCGACGGCAAACGCATCCGTTATGGCCTGGGCGCGATCAAGGGCACGGGGGAGGCGGCGATCGGCCACGTCATCGCAGTGCGGCAGCAAGGCGGGCCGTTCAAGGACCTGTTCGACTTCTGCCATCGTGTCGACAAGCGCATCGTCAACCGCCGCGTGGTGGAGTCGCTGATCCGCGCCGGCGCTTTCGATTCGATCAACGATCACCGCGCCAGCCTGCTCGCTTCGGTTGGCATGGCGCTGGAGAGCGCCGAGCAGGCGAGCCGCAGCGCGCACCAGGTCAGTCTGTTCGGGGACCTTGCGGACACCGCTCACGCCGTCGCGCTTGCCGACGTGCCGCGCTGGAGCGACCGCGAGCAGCTGCAGAACGAAAAGCTCGCGCTCGGTTTTTATTTCTCGGGGCACCCGTTCAGGAGTTATGAACGCGAGCTGCGCGGATTCATTTCCACCCGGCTCGACCAGCTCACGCCCCAGCCGCACCCGGTGCTGCTCGCGGGCATCATACACAGTCTGCGCATCCAGATGACCCGGCGCGGACGCATGGCCGTGATTCTGCTCGACGACGGCAACGCGCGCATCGAGCTGACCGTGTTCAACGAACTTTTCGAGCAGCACCGCCACTGGCTGAAGGAGGACCGGCTGCTGATCGTGGAAGGCAAGGTGGCGCACGACGATTTTTCTGGCAGCCTGCGGATTTCCGCCGAAAAACTCTTCGATCTGCAGACCGCGCGCAATCGCTACGCCAAGGCGATGCGGCTCACCTGCAACGGCCAGTCCTCGGGCGACCGGCTGCGCGAGCTGCTGTCTCCCTATCGCAGCGGCAGCTGCCCCGTGTCGATTGTCTATTCGAACCGCGCCGCGACCTGCGAAATCGATCTCGGCGACGACTGGCGCGTCAGCCTGCACGACGATCTGATCCAGTCGCTCGCCGACTGGCTGAACGCGGAAAACGTCAGCATCGTCTACCGCGAGCAGAACGCGGGAAATTGACTAGAAGTCGTCTCAAAGATATTTAAAACCTGATGGAACCGCCCGGCCCTTATTCCTGACCCTTCCAGCCCCCACTCCTGACCTCTCTACCCCTCAAGTACCCGTCGAGCGGGTATTAAAAAGAACGGGTATTGAAAAGAAGGGTATTAAAAAGAATTCATCAGCGGCTAATGATTTGGTTTTTGGGAGAGGCTCTAGGCATTGATCGACAGGATGCTGGACGAGCCGCGACAGAGTTTGCGTCTGCGCTAGTATTTCGATTTTCATGCGGTGGGCAGCATCGCAAACTCCGAGTATTCGCCTTCGCCCTCAGCGATTCGTACTTCGCTCACTACCGCGCTCGCGGGTCCGCGCCTGGCCCACGCGATCATCGCTACCACTGACTCAGGCAAGCCCTGCACCATGGCCTCGACGCTGCCGTCGAGACGGTTGCGGACCCAGCCGGTGACGCCGAGTTCGCGCGCCTTGCGCTGCATATAAAAGCGGAAACCAACGCCCTGCACCCGTCCGAGGATTATCAAATGCCTGGTCACTGTCATGGCGAGCCTGCGCAACAGACCTGCATGTCACACGCGTGACGAGATGCAGGCATCTATTATTGTACAGACTAAACGAAAGTGACGGCGCCAGTGCCAGCGCGCTTGGCGCGCGGGCGCGGACCTGACGGTCTCAGAGCTTCATATAGGCATAGCCCTCCTGGGTTTGCAGACGGCTGATTTCGGCGATGCCCGAAGGGACCAGGTGTGCTTCCGGTATCACCGAGTCAAGACTGATCTGGCGCCGGGTCAGGGTATTCTGGCATACGCGGAAGTCGACGCCCTGCGCCTTGAGCTGCGACACCGAAGATTCATATGGCGAACCGTCGCGGTTCCTGGCGCCGCGCAACAGAAAATCCACGCCGTTGTTGTGGGCGACGATTACCACTCGTGCGCGGGGCGAAATTGCGAGGTGGTTGGCGACGTTGCGCAGCGCGGTTTCGGCGTCGGCGCTGCTGGCGATGTGATAAACCATTCTTTCCTCGGATTGTGCGGCGGCCTGACGCGGTCCCGGGGACGTAACCGGCAGGGCTACCCATGCCAGCAGCGCCGTCAACGCAAAAACCGAAACCGCTGTTGCCGCACGCCACGCTTGCAATCGCGTCGACGTCCTGTCGCGGCAGGCGTCACGCAGCTCTCGCGCAATGCGGGCTTTCAGCGCAGCGGGGGCGGCATGAAAGCGCACGTGCTGTGCCCCGGCGTCGCGCAGGGCCCGCAACGCCTGATGATGCGCGCGGCAGGTGCCGCATTCGTTGAGGTGCGCCTCCAGATCCAGGCTGGTCATCAGATCGAGTTCATGGTCGAGATAGGCGTGAACCAGACGTTCCAATTCCTGGCAATTCATTTGGCAGACTCCTTGTTCATGTGCGCGACAAGCGCCCGCTGCAGCAGGTGACGTCCTCGCGCCAGTCTCGACATTACCGTGCCGAGAGGAATATCGATGATTTGCGCGATCTCCTTGTAGGACAGCCCTTCAAGCTCGCGCATTACCAGCACTTCGCGAAATGCGAGCGGCAATTCTCCAAGCGCGCGGTTGATAAGTTCGCGGTCCGCATGCTCGATCAGGATTTCCTCGGGATTCCGGCTGAAACAACCGTCCGATGACGCCGCAACCGTTTCCGGCTGATGAATCTGCTCGTCGAATTCCTCATTGATGCCGGCCGCCTTACTCCGGGTATGCAGCGTGTAACAGGTATTGCGGACAATGGCGAGCAGCCAGGCTTTGCCATCTTCGCCGCGGAACGACCCGAAAAATCTGTAGGCGCGAAGAAACGCTTCCTGCACCGCCTCCTCGGCGTCGTCGTCACTGCGCACGAGCCAGCGCGCCAGGTTGTAGGCCGCATCCAGATGGGGCATGATCAGCCGCTCGAATCGTACCCGTTTATCCTGATTATCCAAGCCTGTCCTTTATAATGACTGGTTCCGGCTTGTGTTTATTCCCGCCCGGGAAATTTTGTCCGGGTCCGGGAATATTTCACCGGTCTTGCCGGTATTATCCATTAAGCGGCATGAGTGTCGCGAGGTGGGTCTAGTGGCCGGCGAGCCGCGATGGTTGCCGGGGTCCAGCATATAAAATGCCGTCTGAAGAGAGGAGAAATCATGTTGCAAAGCAGCGTAATGCGTTTGGTCCTGATCGGGATGCTTGCGGTAATGGGGCTTGCCCAGATGGCGGGCGCGGCCGAAAAAGCAAAGGAAAGAGTGGTCATTCAGGTCAGCGACGGCGATCCCAAGACCTGGAATCAGGCACTCAACGTGGTGAAAAATATTCAGCAGGCCTATGGCAAGGACAATGTTCAGGTCGAAGTCGTGGCCTTCGGTCACGGGATCGGCATGCTCAAGATGGATTCCGAAGTCGGCAACCGTATCGATGAAACGCTGCAATCGGGCGCGCACGTTTACGCCTGTGAAAACACGATGCGCGGCAGGAAGCTTTCAAAGGACGACATGCTTTCCAGAATAGGTTATGTGCCGGCGGGGGTGGTCGAGATCATCAACAAGCAAAGAGAAGGCTGGGCAATCATCCGGCCCTGAGATGCGCCGTACGGTACGCGTAGGCTGGCGGTTCATTGCGCTGGAATGGGCCTGTTCGGTGTTGCATATCATAAACCTGAAGGAGGGAACATGATGGCAAGTCTTCGGAAGGGGTTGTTAGGGTTGGTAGTCGCGGGAGCGGTCGGGTTTTCGGGGTGTGCGGCGACGGGAGGCGGGGCGGACGTGAAAGCGAATGTCGCTCCGGACAAGGTCGTCTATCATATCAACGATACCGAAGAGCAGGCCGCCAATGCGCTGCGTAATATCAGCAACCACCTGGAAGTCAACCCCAAGGCCAGGATCGTGGTGGTGACCCATGCGCGCGGGGTCGATTTCCTGTTCGATGGCGCCAAGGACAAGAACGGCAATCCCTATAACGTGCAGGTGGAGGAATTGAAGGCGCAGGGCGTGCAGTTCGATGTGTGCCAGATCACGCTGCGCAACCGCAAGATCGACAAGAGCAAGTTCATTCCCGAGGCGACGTTCGTGCCTTCCGGCGTGGCCGAGATCACCCGCCTGCAGCAGCGCGAAGGCTACGCTTACCTGCGTCCATAAATAAGGCTTTCCTGTGGTAGGGAAGGGGCGGCTCGTGCCGCCCTTTTTCTTTTCTTTTGCCGCGACTGACGTTTCAAAAATGGTGGGCTTGAGTGTGCCGAGAAAACGACCGCCTCGCGGCTGCCGGACTTGTGTGAAAATCTTCTGTGCGGTATATTAGATCAAAATATTATTTGATGATAAATCTATTATCATCCATCTCGCTGATGGAAAAGCGAATAGCTCGTTTGACCGTGCTGATTGACCCCGCAAAGAAGGAAATTTTCGAGGCAATCTGCGCGGAGCAGGATCTGACACCCTCGCAGGTTGTGCGCAGGTTGATACGCCAGTACATCCTTGAACACGCCGGCGGGCGTGATCTTCCCGATTGGCTCAGCGGAAAAGCCAAAACGGATGGAGTTTCATAGCCGTTATTCTTGCTGTCATGCGTGCAGGACGTGCGCGTATTGGTGGTTCCTTCCATTCAAACAATAAATGATCCTGACTACAGCACCGATTGATATCGTCGTGGGCGTGGTGCTGTACTGGATCGGCATCGGGCTGGCCGGACTCGTGCGTCCGCTCAGCCTGCGCTTCATCAGTCGCGTGCTGTTTCCGCTGGGGGCGATGGGCGGTCTGGTGCTGATGGCCGCCGCCCTCCTCGGGATTCCGGCCGCACCTGCAACCCGGGTGTTGCCCTTGGGGCTTCCGGATCTGCCGTTTCATATCCGGCTGGACGCCTTGTCGGCATTCTTCATCGGGCTGCTGGGTGTGGCGGTGGTCGGGATATCGCTGTTTTCCACCGGTTATTTCCGGCGCGGCCAGGGCACGGCGCCGGGCCTGCTGTGTCTGCAGTATCACCTGTTCCTGGCGGCCATGGTCACGGTATTGCTGGCGGACGACGCCTATCTCTTCATGGTGGCCTGGGAAACCATGGCGATAACTTCCTATTTCCTTGTCACCAGCAGCCACAAGATTCCCGAAATCCGCAGCGCCGGTTTCCTCTATCTGTTGATCGCGCATATCGGCGCGATCGCCATCCTGCTGTGCTTCGGCGTGCTGCAGGGCGGGCGGGGCGACTACACCTTCGCCGCGATGCGCGAGAGTGAGCTTTCGGCGTTCTGGTCGAGCGCCGCCTTCATGCTTGCATTGTTCGGCTTCGGTGCCAAAGCGGGAATTTTGCCGCTGCATGTATGGCTGCCCGAAGCACATCCCGCGGCACCATCGCCGATTTCGGCGCTGATGAGCGGCGTCATGCTCAAGACCGCGATCTACGGCATGCTGCGCGTGACATTCGATTTGCTGCAGACGCAGCTCTGGTGGTGGGGTGCGCTGGCGCTGGCGCTGGGGCTGCTGACCGCCGTATTCGGGGTGATGTTCGCCGCTGTCCAGACCGACATGAAGCGCCTGCTCGCCTACTCTTCAATCGAGAACATCGGCGTCATCCTGGCGGGCATCGGGCTCACCATTATTTTCCACGCTTACGGCAACCCGCATCTCGCGGCGCTGTCGCTGGTGGCGACGCTCTATCACAGCCTCAACCACGCCTGCTTCAAGAGCCTGCTTTTTCTCGCCACGGGATCGGTGCTGCACGCGACGCACGAGAGAAGCCTCGGCAAGCTCGGCGGTCTGATCCGCAACATGCCATGGGTCGCCGTGACCGCGCTCATCGGCTCGCTGGCGATCGCGGGGCTGCCCCCGCTCAACGGTTTCGTGTCGGAATGGCTGCTGCTGCAGGCTTTTTTATTTTCACCGGGGCTCGCCAACCCTTATCTGAACATGCTGGTGCCGGTCGCCGCCGCCGCGCTGGTGCTTGCCGCGGCACTGTCGGGTTACGTGATGGTCAAGTTCTACGGCGTAATCTTTCTCGGGCAGTACCGCGAAGCGCGGCTGGCCGAGGCGCGCGATGAGGGGCCGTGGGCGCGTGCCGGTCTGGTATGGCTGTCGGCGGCCTGCGTGCTGCTGGGCGTGCTGCCGGTCGGCGTTATCCTGCTGCTTGATCACGTGACGTTGCCGCTGGTCAATTTTGCCATCGGTACCAGCGCGGCCCGCACTGGCTGGCTGCTGATCGCGCCGGTGTCGCCGGAACGCGCGAGCTACGGTCCGCTCCTGTTCCTGCTGGGCATCACGGGCACCGTGCTGCTCACGTTCGCGCTGGTGCGGCGGCTGTATCACGGCCGGGTGCGGCGCGGTGATGCCTGGGACTGCGGATTCCCGGCGCAGAATGCGCGCATGCAGGATACCGCCGAAGGTTTCGGGCAGCCGATCAAGCAGATCTTCGAGCCGTTTTTCCGCATCCGGCGCCACCTGCCCAGTCCGTTCGACGCGCAGCCGTTCTATTCCGCCACCAGCGAGGACCGCCTGTGGTATTGGCTGTACCTGCCGGTCGCGCGCCTCAACGAGCGTCTGGCGGCGTGGATCGGCATCCTGCAGCATGGCCGCATTTATCTTTATCTGCTCTACAGCTTCGTGACGCTGCTTGCCTTACTGATGTTTGTGCGCTGACCATGCCCGAATTTATCGAAGCTTTCCTGTCGCAACTGGCCCAGACCCTGCTGGTGGTGACGTTTGCACCCCTGATGCTGGGTTGGGTCAGTCAGTGCCGCGCCTGGCTGCAGAACAGGAGCGGGCCGGGCGTGCTGCAGCCGTACCGGGTTTTGCACAAGCTTTTTCACAAGGACGCGCTGCTCGCCCGCAATGCCTCGGCGATCTTCCGCTCTGCGCCTTATATCCAGTTCGGGTGCATGGTGCTGGCGGCGAGCATCGTGCCGGTGGTCGAGACCAGTCTTGCGTTTTCGCCGGCTGCCGATGTCATCGCGCTGGTGGGCCTGTTCGCTCTGGCGCGCGTTTTCTCGTCGCTCGCCGCCATGGATATCGGCACCGCGTTCGGCAGCCTGGGCGCGCGCCGGGAAATGCTGATTGCGAGCCTGTCGGAACCGGCGCTGCTGATGGTGTTCTTCACGCCGCTGCTGATCGCGCAGTCGAGCTCGCTGACCACCATAGTCGATGCGCTGGCGCATCGCGAATTCGCGATTTATCCGAGCCTCGCGTTCGCGGCGGTTGCATTTGTCATGGTGCTGCTCGCCGAGAACGCGCGCATTCCGATCGACAATCCGTCGACGCACCTCGAGCTCACCATGATCCACGAGGCGATGATTCTCGAATACTCGGCGCGCCACCTGGCGCTGATCGAATGGGCGACGGCGATCAAGCTCATGCTTTACTGCGCGATCGGCATCGCGCTGTTCATGCCGTGGGGCATGGTCGAGGCGGGAAAGTGGCCCATGTTCCCGATCGCCGCCGGCATATTGGTCGCCAAACTCGCGCTCGCCGGTGCCGGGCTTGCGGTGCTGGAGACGGTCTCGGCGAAGATGCGCATTTTCCGCGCGCCGGAATTCCTCGGCATGGCGTTCCTGTTCGCGGTGCTGGGCATGCTGACGCGGCAGTTGCTGGGGGCTTAAAATGCCGTTTAGCGCACAATTGATCAACCTGATGGCGGCGCTGCTGCTGCTGATCGCGTTCGCCATGCTGTCGCAGCGGCGCATCCTGTCCCTGATCTATCTTTTTGCCTGGCAGGGCGCGGTGCTGGCGGCCAACAGCGTCATCGTCGCGTGGTCGACGGGACAGACACACCTTTACTATTCCGCGCTGCTCACGCTCGCACTCAAGGCCATCATCCTGCCGTGGATCCTGCACCGGCTCATCATCCGGCTCAACATCAAGTGGGACGTCGAAACGCTCATCAATATCCCGACGACCATGCTGGTCGGCATCGCGCTGGTGGTCATTTCCTTCAATCTGGCGCTGCCGGTCACCCAGCTCGCCGGCACCATCACCCGCGGCACGCTCGGCATCGCGATCGCGATGGTGCTGCTGTCGTTCCTGATGATGATCACACGGCGCAAGGCCGTGCCGCAGGTGATCGGCTTCCTGGCGATGGAAAACGGTCTGTTCTTCGCGGCGACCAGCACCACTTACGGCATGCCGATGGTGGTGGAACTCGGCATCGCGCTCGATGTGCTGGTCGGCATGCTGATTCTGGGCATTTTCTTCTTCCAGGTGCGCGAGGCGTTTGACAGCCTGGATCTCAAACACATGGAAAAGCTCAGGGAGGAGTGACAGCCGCGATGAACGAGATCGCATTCGTGCTCGGCATTCCGCTGTTCGGCGGCCTGGTGCTGGCGTTCCGCGGAGGCCGCCCGGGCGCGGCCATGCTGAACGTGCTGTTCAGCCTGCTCACGTTTATCGCGGGGGCGCTGCTCACGCTGCGCGTCGTCGGCGAGGGCGCGCTCCTTGCCTACAACGAAATGTTCTTCGTCGATTCGTTCAATGTGTTCCTGGTCGCGCTGACGGCGTTCGTCTCCTTCACCACCGCATTATTCAGCCGGCCCTACATGATGAACGAGCACCATCACGGCAAACTCAGCGCCAGGATGCTGCGGCTCTACCACAGCATGTATCAGATGTTTATTTTCACGATGTTGCTGGCGCTGCTGACTAACAACATGGGCATCCTGTGGGTGGCGATGGAAGCCGCTACGCTCACCACGGTGCTGCTGGTGAGCCTCTACCGCACGCCGGCAAGCGTGGAAGCGGCCTGGAAATATTTCATTCTGTGCGGTGTCGGCATCGCGCAGGCGCTGTTCGGCACCATCCTGCTGTATTTCGCCGCGGAGAAGGTGCTGGGCGCCGGCGGCACCGCGCTCTTGTGGACGCACCTCAATGCGGTCAAAGGCGAACTCGAGCCCACGGTGCTGTCGCTCGCATTCGTATTCCTGCTGGTCGGCTACGGCACCAAGGTCGGGCTGGTGCCGCTGCACAACTGGCTGCCGGATGCGCATGCCGAGGGCCCGACGCCGATGTCGGCAGTGCTGTCGGGGCTGCTGCTCAACGTCGCGCTCTACGCCGTGGTGCGCAGCAAGGTGCTGGTCGACGGCGCGCTCGGGACGCGCTTCGCCAGTGATCTGATGATGGGATTCGGCCTCCTGTCGGTGGTGGTGGCGGCATTCTTTTTGTCACGGCAAAAGGACGTGAAGCGCATGTTCGCCTATTCGTCGATCGAGCACATGGGGCTGATGACTTTCGCTTTCGGCATGGGTGGGCCGGTCGCCACTTTCGCCGGGCTGCTGCACATGACGGTGCACAGTCTCACCAAGTCGGCGATTTTCTTTACCGTCGGCCACGCGGCGCAGAAGACCGGCACGCAGATGATGGACCAGATCCGCGGTCTGGCGGACACCAACCCCACCATCGGTTGGGGCCTGATGCTGGGTGGTATGGCGATTCTCGGCATGCCGCCGTTCGGCGTGTTTGCCAGCGAATTCCTGATCCTGACCACGGCCATGCGTGATCAGCCGTGGGCGACGCCGATCCTGCTGCTCGCGCTGGGCGTTGCTTTTGCGGCGATTTTCACCCGCGTGCAGTCCATGGTGTTCGGCGAAACCACGGCACAACGCCTGCCGCATCCGCCGGCGTTGATTCCGGTGTTCGTGCACCTGGCGCTCGTGCTGCTGCTCGGGCTCTATATTCCCCCGTATCTTGCCGCATGGTATCGCCAGGCGGCGCAGCTCATCGGATAAGTCATGAAAATCGAAGGTTACAACCTCGATTTCTTCGGAATTCCCGGCGCGGTGCCGGCGCTGCACGCGACGGTTGACGCAGCGCAATGGCGCGAGACGTGCCGCCGCGCCGCATTCGACGGCGGCCGTCTCGTTGCACTGTGGGGCTGCGACGATTCCGATATCGGCAAAGGCCCGGCGGTTCACGCGGCGCTGCTCGTCCGTCCGGGACTGATGGTCATCACGCTGCCGGTCGCGGACGGGCGTTACCCGGACGTGAGCGATATTTTCCCCGCGGCCGGCCGCATGCAACGCGCCGCCTGCGACCTTTTCGGCCTGGTGGCGGAAGGGGCCACAGACGCCCGTCCATGGTTGCGCCACGCCGCGTGGCCCGAAGACGCGTTCCCGCTTAGAAAGGATTTTTCCGGTCACCAGTCACCAGTTTCCGGCCGCTCAGGCGAAGCCGACGACTATCCGTTTGTGCAGGTGGGCGGCGACGGCGTGCACGAAATCGCAGTCGGGCCGGTGCATGCCGGCACCATCGAACCCGGCCACTTCCGCTTCAGCGTCGTGGGCGAACGTGTGCTGCGGCTCGAAGAGCGGCTGGGCTACAAGCACAAGGGCATCGAAAAGCGCTTTGAACAGATGGATCTGCTGCAGGGCGCGCGGCTGGCCGGACGCATTTCCGGCGATTCGACGGTTGCCTACGCCTGGGCCTACGCCATGGCGGCCGAAAGCGCGACCGGCGCAACGCCGCCACCGCGGGCGCTCTGGCTGCGGGCGCTGCTGCTCGAGCGCGAGCGCATCGCCAACCATCTCGGCGATCTCGGATTTCTCGGCAACGATGCCGGGCTTGCTTTCGGGTTGGCGCAGTTCTCCTGTCTCAAGGAGGATATGCTGCGCCTGAATCACGCGCTGTTCGGGCACCGTTATCTGATGGATGTGGTGATGCCTGGCGGAGCGGCATGCGATATCAGCGCGGACGATATCGGGCGCATGCGCAGCGAGTGCGATGCGCTCGAACAGTCGGTTGCTCTGCTGAAGGGCATTTACGACGAGCATCCCGGACTGCAGGACCGGTTTATCGCCTGCGGCCGGGTTGCGCCTGAGCTTGCGGCGAAGCTCGGCCTGATCGGGCTCGCCGGCCGCGCCAGCGGCCAGGCCTGGGACCTGCGCGCAGAGTATCCGTGCGCCCCCTATGGCGAGCTCGAAGTGCGCATGGCCACGCATCGCAACGGTGACGTAGCCGCGCGCGTCACGGTGCGCTTCGAGGAGGTGTTCGAGTCGCTGCGCCTCACGCGCCTGATCCTCGACCGTATGCCGTTAGGCGAACTGTCGCTACCGGTTCCTCCTGCCGCCGCAGGCGCATTCGGCATCGGCTGGGTCGAAGGCTGGCGCGGCGAAGTGTTCGTTGCACTCGAGGCCGGGCCCGGCGGCCGCATCCGGCGGCTGCATCCGCACGATCCGTCATGGCAGAACTGGCCGCTCGTGGAACACGCGGTGCTCGGCAACATCGTGCCGGATTTTCCGCTGATCAACAAATCGTTCAACCTGTCTTACTCCGGGCAGGACTTATGAACAATAGCCACAGAGGCTTAAGGATTTTATGTTTCAACTGCTCAAACAGATCGTAAAAACCGGCATCAAGACCGAGGCCTATCCGCAAGCCGACGAGGCGCTGCGCGCCGTGGCGCAGCGGCTGCAGTCTGAAGTTCTCAAAAATTTTTCCGGCGCGCTCACTATCCGCCATGTCGACGCCGGTTCGTGCAACGGCTGCGAGCTCGAGATCAACGCGCTCAACCATCCCTATTACAATCTCGAAGGGCTGGGCATCAAATTCGTCGCGAGCCCGCGTCATGCCGATCTGCTGCTGGTGACGGGGCCGGTGTCGCGCCACATGGAAACGGCGTTGAAGCGTACCTACGAGGCGATGCCGGAGCCGAAACTGGTGGTGGCGATCGGCGACTGCGGTTGCACCGGCGGCATTTTCGGCGAGAGCTACGCGAGCTGCGGCAAAGTGTCGAACGTAATTCCGGTGGATGTCGCAGTACCGGGCTGCCCGCCGCCGCCGTTTGCGATCATGCAGGGCATTCTGACCGCGCTGAACGCCCGGAGGACGCCGGTTCCGCGCGAGCCGTAGCGATTCAGTTCTTCAGGACCCGCGCGAGAAACGCTTGGGTGCGCCCGATCGCATCGGTGCGCGCCTGAGGGTGTCCGCCGACAGTGGCTCCCAGGCGGTCGGGCCGGTTCACGTTGCGCACATCGGGGCGGTAGCGCACCGGGGAATCGATCCGGTCGAAACCGTGGTGTGCTCCGGGGTAGGTGACGATATCGAGCGGTGCTCCTATGGCTTTTGCCTGGTCGGCGACCTGCTTGCAAGGGGCGGCGGGCGTCCAGTCGTCGGCCTCGCCGATCAGGATCAGCAGCGGCGCATAAGGCGTATACGGCGTCCTGGCCTTGGAAATCGTGCCACAGCCCGGGTAGAACGCGACAGCAGCGCGAAACCCGTCTCCTTGAGGTTGCGTTGCCGAGCGCATCGCGTAAAGTGTGCCGGTTCCGCCGTTCGACCAGCCGATGAGGCCAACGCGTCCGGGCGCAACCTCAGGCTGGCGCGTGAGCCAATGCAGCGCCGCGTACGCGTCTTCGACCCGTTCACGACTCGCGAGAACGGGGCGTTTTTGCAGGTTGCAGATCGAGCCGTAGCCGCGCGGATTGAAACTGTCGACGAGCAGGGTGACGTAACCTTCTTCGCTCAGCAGTGTCCCCCAGTGACGGTACGAGGCAGTGAGGTGGCCCTGAGCGGTATACATGCCGCCGCAGCCGTGCAGCAGCACGAGCGCGGGGAAAGGGCCGCGCCCCTCGGGACGGTAAAGCCAGCCGCCCAGTTCCACCGGCTCGCCGTTAAATTCCTTGAGTGCCGGAAATTCAACCCATTGTGGATCCAGGCTCGCGTGGGCGGCGGATTCGACAAGCAGGAACAGACAGGCGATCAGTCGCCGCAAATGTGAATACATCGTCTGCTTTTCCTCAGCGCCTTGCCCGCCAGGTACCAGACCGCGCAATCGACGCGGGCGATGGCTTCAAGCAGCGTCTTCCGGTCGCGGCTGGCGTGGGTCAGCGCAAACATCTTCTTCAGCGGAATTTCAATCGCGACAGCTTCGACATCGTCTATACGTATCTCATTGTTTTAATTGAATAAATTAACGACATGCGGTTATTTGACCTTCATGCCGGGTTGCGCGCCGGAGTCCGGCGAGAGCAGGAACAGCCCCGGACCGTTGCCGGAAGCGGCCAGCACCATGCCTTCGGACATGCCGAACTTCATTTTGCGCGGCGCGAGGTTGGCGACCACTACCGTGAGCCTGCCCTTGAGTGTTTCCGGATCGTAGGCCGACTTGATACCGGCGAACACCTGGCGCGTGCCGAGGCTGCCGACGTCGAGCGTGAGCTTCAAGAGCTTGTCCGCGCCTTCGACGTGTTCGGCCATCGTAATTCTGGCGACCCGCAAATCAATCTTCGAGAAGTCGTCGATTGTTATCTGCGGGGCGCCACTGACGCTTCCCTCGCCCTCAGGGAGAGGAGCATGGGGTGAGGGTGGAGCTTGGGTATTCACTGAACCTCCTGCCATCTTCACGGTGTGCGCCTGGTGCCCGGCGTGGCGCTGCTGCGAATGCGGCGGCGGTGCGGCGGGCTTCAAGCTTTCCTTGTTGGCTTCGACTAGCGCGGTCATCTGCTTGGGGTCGATGCGAGTCATTAGATGTTTGTAGTTGTTGATTCGATGGCCGGCAGTAAGAGTCTTCTCCAAGTCTGCCCACAGAAGTGGACTAATTAGCCCAAGAAACTGTTCTGCTTCACGGGCAAGTCTTGGCAGCACTGGTTTCAGGAATATTGTGAGCAGCCGGAAACATTCTATCGTGATGCTGCACGCATCGTGCAAAGCTGTTTTGTTAGCCGTATCAGATAAATGCTTGGCCTTGTCCCAAGGTTTTTGCTCATCCCAGTATCTATTAACCTTGTCGGCAACGCCCATAATTGCGGAGATTGCCAAGTTGAAACGACGGCTTTCGAAATGCGTTTCGATGATCTTGGCGTCGTCAAGAATGTCTTGGATGAAAAAATTGCGCGTTGGCTCGCGGTCCGGTGGCAATGGCAACCAGAGGTTCGTAATTGCGCCATGGAAGTGCTTCGTAAGAAAGCCCGCTGCCCGGCTCGCAATATTGACGTATTTCCCAACCAAATCGCTGTTCACCCGCGCCACAAAATCATCGAGGTTGAGGTCGATGTCCTCCATGGTCGAGTTGAGCTTCGCGGCGTAGTAGTAGCGCAGCCACTCGGGATTGAGGCCCTGCTGGATGTAGCTCTCGGCGGTGATGAAAGTGCCGCGCGACTTGGACATCTTTTCGCCGTTGACGGTGAGAAAGCCGTGAGCGTAGATGCTGGTCGGGGTGCGATAGCCGGCGTTCTTCAGCATCGCCGGCCAGAACAGCGCGTGGAAGTAGAGGATGTCCTTGCCGATGAAATGCACCATCTCGGTTTTTTCGGCGGCGGCTTTGGCGGCGTCGGTGAAGGCGTCGAAGTCGATGGTTTTCCCCTCAGCCTTCTGCTTGTCGCAGTAATTGCGCAGGCTGCCGAAATAGCCGACCGGCGCGTCGAGCCAGACGTAGAAGTACTTGCCGGGCGCGCCGGGGATTTCGAAGCCGAAGTAGGGCGCGTCGCGCGAGATATCCCAGTCGTTGAGTCCCGCCGCGAACCACTCGGCCATCTTGTTCGCGGCTTCGGGCTGCAGTGTGCCCGATCGCGTCCATTCCTTCAGGAACCCGGCGCAGTCGCCGAGCTTGAAGAAATAATGTTCCGACGCCTTGCGCACCGGCGCCGCGCCCGACACCGTCGAATACGGGTTCTTGAGGTCGGTCGGCGCGTAGGTCGCGCCGCATACCTCGCACGAGTCGCCGTACTGATCCTTCGCGCCGCATTTGGGGCACTCGCCCTTGATGAAACGGTCCGGCAGGAACATTGCCTTGACCGGGTCGTAGAACTGCTCGACCGAGCGCCGGGTGATGAGCTGGGCCTGATCGAGCCGGCGGTAGATTTCCTCGGCGAGCACGCGCGTCTCGTCCGCGTGGGTCGAGTGGTAGTTGTCGAAGCTGATGAGAAAATCGTCGAAGTCGCGCTTGTGCTCCTGCCACACCCGCGCGATCAGTTGCTCGGGCGTGATGCCTTCGCTCTGGGCGCGCAGCATGATCGGCGTGCCGTGGGTGTCGTCGGCGCCGACGTAGTGCACCTCATGGCCCCGCATGCGCTGGAAGCGCACCCAGATATCGGTCTGGATGTACTCGACCAGATGGCCGAGGTGGATCGCGCCGTTGGCGTACGGTAGCGCGGAAGTGACGAAAATACGGCGTTTTTTCATGGGTGCTGCCGGAACTTGAAGAGTCGAATTGTAACAAATGCGGGTTTACGTCCCCCGTCCGGCCCGGCGCCGGCCTGCGGCAGCGGGAAAACCTTGCCGCCTAAGGGGTTGTGGTTGTGGTAGGCGCAGGGCGAAAATGTGATTACAATCGCGCCCTACTCGCAGTAATATTGAGGATGACGATATGGCCGTAACGGAACAGCAAGTACAAGACGCGCTCAAGGCGCTGGTTGATCCAAACACCCGTCAGGACTACGTTTCGACCAAGTCCGCGCGCAATATCAGGATCGATGGCGACAAGGTGTCGGTCGATATTCTGCTGAGCTACCCGGCGAAAAGCCAGATCGAGCCGATCCGCAGGGAAATCGCCGCCCGCCTGAAGAGCCTGCCCGGCGTCGGCAGCGTGACCGTCAACGTCTCGATGAAAATCGTCTCGCATGCGGTGCAGCGCGGCGTGAAACTCATCCCGGGCGTTAAGAACATCATTGCGGTCGCTTCCGGCAAGGGCGGGGTGGGCAAGAGCACGACCGCGGTCAACCTGGCGCTGGCTCTGGCGGCCGAAGGCGCGAACGTCGGCGTGCTGGACGCCGACATCTACGGCCCCTCGCAGCCGATGATGCTGGGCATCAGCGGCCGTCCCGAATCGAAGGACGGCAAGAGCCTGGAGCCGATGGAAGGCCATGGCCTGCAGGCGATGTCGATCGGCTTCCTGATCGATGTCGAAACGCCCATGGTGTGGCGCGGGCCGATGGTGACCCAGGCGCTGGAGCAACTGCTGAACGAGACCAGGTGGCGCGACATCGACTATCTGGTGGTGGATCTGCCGCCGGGCACCGGCGATATCCAGCTCACGCTGGCCCAGCGCGTGCCGGTGACCGGCGCCGTCATCGTCACCACGCCCCAGGACATTGCGCTGATCGACGCCCGCAAGGGGCTCAAGATGTTCGAGAAAGTCGGCATTCCCATTCTCGGCATCGTTGAGAACATGTCCATCCATATCTGCTCCAAGTGCGGGCATGAGGAGCGCATTTTTGGCGAGGGCGGGGGCAGCCGCATGGGCAAGGATTACGAGGTGGAACTGCTCGGGGCGCTGCCGCTGGATATCAGTATTCGCGAGCAGACTGATTCCGGCAAGCCGACGGTGGTATCCGATCCCGACGGGCGGGTGGCGCAGATTTACCGGGAAATCGCCCGCCGGGTGGCGGTCAAGATCGCCGAGAGGCAGCAGGACCATTCGGCGGCGTTTCCCAAGATCGTTGTCCAGAACACCTAAAAGCGGTTTCCGGTTGCGGGTTTCGGGTTTCGAGTTGAAAATCACGTTCTTTTAACCCGGAACCCGGACCCGCAACTCGCAACATGAGCATAAAATCCGACCGCTGGATCCGCCGCATGGCGGAGAGCCACCGCATGATCGAGCCGTTCGAGCCCGATCAGATCAAACAGGCGAACGGACACAAGCTGGTGTCTTACGGCACCTCGAGCTACGGCTACGATATCCGCTGTTCCAGCGAATTCAAGATTTTCACCAATATCAACAGCACCATTGTCGATCCCAAGAAATTCGACGAGCGTTCCTTTGTCGATTTCAAGGGCGACGTCTGCATCATCCCCCCGAATTCCTTCGCGCTCGCCCGCACCGTCGAGTACTTTCGCATCCCGCGCAACGTGCTCACCATCTGCCTCGGCAAGTCGACCTACGCCCGCTGCGGCATCATCGTCAACGTGACGCCGCTGGAGCCGGAGTGGGAGGGCTTTGTCACGCTGGAGTTTTCCAACACCACGCCGCTGCCCGCGAAAATCTATGCCAATGAAGGCGTGGCGCAGGTCATCTTTCTCGAATCGGCTGCCGATGACGTCTGCGAGACGTCCTACAAGGACCGCGACGGGAAGTACCAGGGCCAGGTCGGTGTCACCCTGCCCAAGATCTAGGATCTAGGAGTTTGTCGGACTTGTGTTCGACAAACTCCTCTAAAATGAAAAGCACCGAAGACGGAGTGAAAAGAACGCCATGCAAGGGATATCTGTTGCGGCCGACACAGCGTTTCGACATGCAAGATTTTTTTCTTAAGCAGCCTGTCGCCGAAGCATCGATCAGCCGCGATTCGTTAACGCCATGTGTTCCGATGAATGGAGCCGAGTTCGACAGGCTGCTAGCGGATAATCACACAGCACGCCCGGTCGTCCCCGGGCTGAATCCATAGGAGCGCGCCGTGAGATTCAAATTTCCGGTCATCATCATCGACGAGGATTTCCGCTCCGAGAACGCGAGCGGGCTCGGCATCCGGGCGCTCTCCAAAGCCATCGAGGACGAGGGCCTGGAAGTGGTGGGCGTGACGAGCTACGTCGATCTGTCGAGCTTTGCCCAGCAGCAAAGCCGGGCCTCGGCCTTCATCCTGTCCATCGACGACGAGGAGATCGTCGGTTCGCCCGAGGAGGCGGAGGCGACGATCAGGGAGCTGCGGGCTTTCGTCAAGGAAATCCGCTTCCGCAACGCCGAAATCCCGATTTTTCTCTATGGCGAAACCGGTACCTCGCGCCACATACCGAACGACGTGCTGCGCGAACTGCACGGCTTCATTCACATGTTCGAGGACACGCCGGAGTTCGTCGCGCGCTACATCGTGCGCGAGGCCAAGACTTATCTCGACAGCCTGGCGCCGCCTTTTTTCCGCGCGCTCACTCATTATGCGCAGGACGGCTCCTATTCCTGGCACTGCCCCGGCCATTCAGGCGGGGTGGCTTTCCTGAAAAGCCCGGTCGGCCGCATGTTTCACCAATTCTTCGGCGAGAACATGCTGCGCGCCGACGTTTGCAACGCGGTGGACGAGCTGGGGCAACTGCTCGACCACTCGGGGCCGGTGGCGGCCTCGGAACGCAACGCGGCGCGCATCTTCAGCTGCGATCACCTGTTTTTCGTCACCAACGGCACCTCGACCTCGAACAAGATGGTGTGGCATTCAACGGTTGCGCCGGGCGACGTGGTGATCGTCGACCGCAACTGCCACAAATCCATCCTGCACGCGATCACCATGACCGGCGCGGTGCCGGTGTTTCTGATGCCGACGCGCAACCATTTCGGCATCATCGGCCCGATCCCGCTCGAGGA
>JAIESJ010000045.1 GCA_019746155.1 Burkholderiales bacterium | reverse complement strand
GCGGCGCCCGCACCCGCCGCACCGCAACCGCTTGCCACGGCGCCGCTCATCCAGTCCGCTCCTGAACCCCCACCGCAGCAGCCAGGCGCCACAGCGGCACCGCGGCCTGAACCCGCTGCCGCCGTCGCCGCTGCCGTCCCGAGCCCGCCTCCGCAGGCGCCGCGCAACGCCATCGTCGTGAGCCGCGGCGGCGGCGCTGCTGCGACCGTGCCACCCCTGCTCGCCGCAGCCTACGCCGCGCTCGAAGCCAATCACTTCGACCAGGCGCAACGCCTCTATGACCAGCTGCTGCGCGCCGAGCCGAAGAACATCGATGCGCTGCTCGGCCTCGCCGCCATCGCCGCGCAGGAAGGCAACACCGACGAGGCCACCCGGCATTACCTGCGCATACTCGAGCTCGACCCGCGCCATGCGCTGGCGCAATCCGGACTGATCGCGATCCTCGGCCGCGCCGACCCGCTCGCGGCGGAGACGCGCCTCAAACAGCTGATCGCGCGCGAACCTGCGCCGTTCCTGTATTTCACGCTCGGTAATCTTTATGCCGACCAGTCGCTGTGGGCGCAGGCACAGCAGGCTTATTTCCAGGCCTATCACCTGGAGCCCACCAATCCGGATTACGCCTACAACCTTGCGGTCGGGCTTGAACATCTGGGCCAACCCCGGCTCGCGCTCGACCTCTACCGCCGCGCGGTACAGCTCGCCTCGACCAGGGGCCGCGCCCATTTCAGCCTGCCGCAGGCCCAGGAGCGGATTACCAGGCTCGCTTCACGGGTGGAATAACAAGCCGGGGCGAAGCATGGCCGAACATCGCAAAAAACTCCGGCTCGGTGAGCTGCTGATACAACAAGGGCTGATCTCCACCGATCAGCTGGCCATCGCGCTCGCCGAACAGCGCCACAACAATATCCCGATCGGGCGGCTGCTGGTGCGGCTCGGTTTCGTCACCGAGACCGCGATCCGCGATATCATGGCGCGCACCATCGGCCAGGAGTCGATCGATCTCTCCCAGGTCGTGGCCGATGCCGAAGCGCTGAAACTGGTGCCGCAGGAGTTCGCGCGCCGCAATCGCGTGCTGCCGATCGCCTACGACCCCACGCACCAATCGCTGACTGTCGCGACCACCGAGATCTTCAACGTGGTGGCCATGGACCAGCTGCGCGCCGCGCTCGGCACGCAGATCGAAATCAAAACCCAGCTCGCCGCCGAGGCCCAGCTCGAGGATTATATCGACCAGTTCTACGGCTACGAGCTGTCGGTCGACGGCATCCTCAAGGAAATCGAAACCGGCGAGATCGATTACGAGAGTCTGCCTGCGGGCGGCGACGAGTACACGCAGCCAATGGTGCGGCTGGTCAACGCGCTGCTGGTCGACGCCGTGAAGCGCGGCGCATCCGACATCCATTTCGAACCGGAATACGCCTTTCTGCGCATCCGCTACCGCATCGACGGCGTGCTCGAAACCGTGAGGAGCCTGCACAAGACCTACCTGCCCGGCATCACGGTGCGGCTCAAGGTAGTGAGCGACATGAACATCGCCGAGACGCGCGCGCCGCAGGACGGCCGGCTGTCGTTGACGCTCAACGGCCGGCCGGTCGATTTCCGCGTCTCGACCCAGCCCACGATCCACGGTGAAAACATCGTGCTGCGCGTGCTCGACCGCGAAAAATCGATCATCAGGCTCGACCGCATGAATCTGCCCGGGCCGACGCTGGCCAAGCTGAACCTGATGCTGGCCCGGCCCGAAGGCATCCTGATCGTGACCGGACCCACCGGCAGCGGCAAGACGACGACGCTCTATTCGCTGCTGGCGCAGGTGAACGACGAGACCGTCAACATCATGACGCTGGAAGACCCGGTCGAATACCCGCTCACGCTGATGCGCCAGACTTCAGTGAACGAGGTGGCGCGCATGGATTTCGCCAACGGCATCCGCTCGATCATGCGCCAGGACCCGGACATCATCCTGGTCGGCGAAGTACGCGACAGGGATACCGCGGAGATGGCGTTCCGGGCGGCGATGACCGGTCACCAGGTGTTCACGACCCTGCACACCAATTCGGCGCTCGGCGCCTTCCCGCGGCTGCTGGACATCGGCATACAGCCCGACATCATGGCCGGTAATATCATCGGCGTCGTCGCCCAGCGCCTGGTGCGCGTGCTGTGTCCGCATTGCAAGGAGGCCTATACGCCGACTCCGGAAGAACGCATGCTGCTCGGCCGCAGCGCGGGTTCGGTGTCCTATCTCTACCGGGCGGCCGGCTGCAAGCACTGCGACAACAAAGGCTACAAGGGACGCACCGCGATCATGGAACTGCTGGTGATGGACGCCGACCTCGATGAGCTGCTGGCGCGCCGCGCCACCGCCAGGGAATTGCGCGCCGCGGCGATGGCCAAAGGCTTCCGGCCGCTCGCCGACGAGGGTCTGCAGCGCGTGCACGACGGCGTCACCAGTCTTGCCGAAGTCTCGCGCACTGTCGATCTGACGGGGCGGTATGGCTAACCTCATGTTCAGTGTTCCGGGTTCGGTGTTCGGTGTTCGGTGTTCGGTGTTGTCGGCCCGGAACCTGGAACATCGGACACGGAACCGCGCTAGCGCATGCCCTCATACCAATACAAAGCGGTAGACAAAATCGGCCGGCAGGCACGGGGGGGACTCGACGCCGTCAACGATGTCGATCTCGAGCTGCGCCTGCGGCGCATGGGACTCGACCTCATCACTTACAAGGAGGTCGATCGCCATGCCGCGGTGCTCGCGGCGGGCGGCAAAATCACGCGCCAGGACCTCATCAATTTCTGTTTCGACATGGAGCAGATGAACCGCTCCGGCATACCGCTGATCGACGGCCTGCGCGACCTGCGCGACACCCTGGACAACCCGCGCTTTCGCGAAGTGCTGACGGTCATGACCGAGGACATGGAAGGCGGCAAGGTCATGTCGCAGTGCATGGCCATGCATCCCGAGGTCTTCAATAACGTGTTTGTAAGCCTGGTCAAGGCCGGCGAGCAGACCGGCCGGATCGCCGAGGTGTTCAAGAGCCTGGCCGACTCGCTCAAATGGCAGGACGAGCTCGCGTCCCAGACCAAGCGCCTGCTGATCTACCCTGTAATGGTGCTGGCGGTGGTGATCGGAGTGGTCATGTTTCTGCTCATGTATCTGGTGCCGCAGGTCGTAGGTTTGCTCAAAACCATGGGTGTGGCGCTGCCGGCTCAGACCAAGGTGCTGATTTTCCTTTCCAACTTCGTGACCGGCTACTGGCCTCTGGTGCTCGGGGCGCCGATCATCGTCGCCGTGTTTCTGGTTCTCGCCATCAAGCGCAGCGCCCGGGCCATATATCTGTGGGACTATGCCAAACTGCACTTCCCGCTGACCGGACCGATCCTGCAGAAAATCATCATGTCGCGTTTCGCCAGTTTTTTCGCCCTCATGTACCAGTCCGGCATCACCGTTCTGGAAGCGCTCAGGATCAGCGAGGAAATCGTCGACAACCGCGTGATCGCCGACGGTCTGATGCGCGCGGGCCAGCAGATCGGCGCCGGCGCGAGCCTGACCGAAACTTTCCAGAACCTGGGCGTGTTCCCGCCGCTCGTGATCCGCATGCTGAGGGTGGGCGAAAGCACCGGCGCCCTCGACGTCTCCCTGCGCAACGTCAATTATTTCTACACGCGCGACGTGCGCGAATCGGTGGACAAGGCATTGAAACTGCTGGAGCCGGCCATGACGCTGGGCCTGGGCGTGGTGCTGGCGCTGATCATGTGGTCGGTGTTGTCGCCGGTGTATGATATTTTGGGCAAGATCAAGTTTTAGAACGGTAAATGGCTGACAAACTTCTGATCTGCGTCTCGGCCCAGCAAACCTCGGCCGCGCATTGGCACGGCGGCAGGATTGCCGACTGCCGGGTCTGCGGCAATGACGATGCCGGGCTCGCCGCGTTCAGGCAGTTTCTTGCGCCGTTCTCAAACGTGCCGGTATACATCATGGTCGATGCGGTCGAGGAAGACTACCGCTTCGAGACCCTGCCGCATGTGTTCGGCTCCGACCGCGCCCACATGGTCGGCCGCAAGCTCAAGCAGCATTACCGCAATGCGCCTTTCGTCGCCGCCTGGCTGCAGGGCCGCGACAGCGGCAAGCGGCGTGACGACCGCTACCTGTTTTCGGCGCTGACCAATCCCGATATTGTCGCCAGCTGGCTCTTGATGGTGGCCGATGGCGGCCTGCCCGTGGCCGGCGTCTACCTGCTGCCGATAGTCAGCACGGCGCTGCTCGACAAACTGCAGGTCAAGGCGGCCAATTTGCTGATCGTGGCGCAACACAGCGCGGGGCTGCGGCTCACTTTTTTTCATAATCGCCAGTTCCGCCTGAGCCGGCTCACGCGCAGCGAAGGTGCCCGCACCGACGACCGTGCGCGCTTTTTCGCCGACGAGATTTCGAATACCCGGCTTTATCTGCACGCCGTACGCGGCGCCACGCTCGACGAGCCTTTGACGGTGCTGCTGCTTGACCGCAACGACGAACTCGCCGAATCCGTGCAAATCATCGCCCGGGACAACCCGAGCCTCAACTGCGTGCGCTTGGGCCGCGAAGAACTCGCCGCCCGGCTGGGTATCGCGGAACAGCAGCTTGCTCTCTCTCCCGACGTGATCTATCTGCACCTGCTCGGGCTCAGGGCGCCGGAGAGCAACCTCGCGTCGGCTGCCGTCACCGTCGGCTTCCGGCGCTACCAGGCTCGCCGCGCCATATATGCCGCGACGAGCGCGGTGGCAATGATCGCGCTGGCGTGGGGCGGCTTCAATGCCTATCGGATCATGGACGCCAATTCGCAGACCGCGGAGGCCGCACGGCAGGCTGCGCTGCAGCAGGCGCTGTACCAGGAAGCGACCCGGCAGTTCCCGGCGGCGCCGGCCTCGGCCGAACACCTGAAGAAGGCGGTGGAAATCGCCCAGAAGCTGAAGGAAACCGCACGCACGCCGGAAATGATGATGGGCATCATCAGCAAGGCGCTTGAAGCAAGCCCTGCCATCGTGATCAGGGAATTCGGCTGGAAATACGGACCGGATGAGATCGACAGCGGCGGAACGTCCGCGCGCGCCGCCGTAACGCCTGCGCCCGCGGTCGGCGCCGCGCCGCCGCGTAAGCAAAGCGGCCTGATCGAAGGCGAAATCCGGCCGTTCCGCGGCGACTATCGTGGCGCCATAGATACCATAAATGCTTTTGCCGACCGCCTCGCGCACGATCCAATGGTCGCAGGAGTGCGCGTCATCAAGCTGCCGCTCAATGTCAATCCGACGCTGGCGCTGTCGGGCAATACGCTCGACAGCCGCGAGCAGTCTGGAACGGCGGATTTCAAGCTGCTGATCGTGATGAAACCAAAAGCATGAATGCGGCCGACGTCAAAGCGCTGCGTAACCCGCTGCTGGCGCTGGCGTGCGTGGCGCTGATTGCCGCGGGCACGATCTATTACTCGGATTTTGTGCTCGGGCAATCGCTACAGACACTGTCGCGGCAGCAGCAGCAGTTGAAAGATGCGCGCACCCGGCTGCAACGGTCGGGCGAGGAAAAGAACATCATCGTGCAATACCTCGGCGGGTATCAACAACTGCAGCGCACCGGCTTCGTCGGCGAAGAACGGCGCATCGACTGGCTGGACGGACTGCGGCTCACCAACCAGCAGGCCGAACTGTTCGGCGTCGAATACCAGATCGGCGTGCAGCAGCCTTACGCCTACGCCGTAGAAATCAATCCCGCGCCGCTGTCGCTCATGCAATCGGTGATGAAGCTGCGCTTCCGGCTGCTGCACGAGAAAGATTTGCTGCGCTTTTTTGACACGCTCGCCCGGCAGAACGTCGGGGTTTTCCTGATCGACCGGTGCGATGTGCGGCGCATCGACACCGGCGGCGTGATCCGCTTTCAACCCAATCTGCAGGCCGAATGCGAATTATCGTGGATCACCGTCAAAGCCGGCGACGCGGCGGAGAAAAAGCCATGAAACGGGCCCTCGTGCTGCTCGCCATGACCGGATTGTCGCTGACGGACAACCTGTCATCTGCCGCCGAGCCGTTCGGCCGGTTCTTCTTCACCCCGGCGCAACGCGCCCAGCTCGACACCGCCCGCACCCAGAAAAGCCGCGCCGCACCGAGTGGCGAAAAGCCAGAAGAAACCGCGCCGGCACCCGGGATCCTGACCTACGGTGGCGCCGTCCGCCGCAACGACGGCAAATCCACGGTCTGGATCAACAACCAGGCCATTCACGACCGCGAGGCGGCCGGCGGCGTGGTGATTGATCGCGTGCGTCCCAACGGCACGCTCACGCTCCAGGTGCCGCAAACCGATCGTGGCGTCGAACTCAAAGTCGGGCAAAGCCTGGAAATCGTCTCGGGCACCATCGAAGAAGCCTACGCCCGTCATGCCACCGCGCCCAGGCCCGCACCCAAACCGGCGTCCGCAGACGCGGCCAATCCCGAAGCCAAGTCCGCAGAGGAAAAGACGCTACGCGCTCCGGCAAATACAACCTCAACCGGCAAAAGCGCAGGCAGAGATCCCTGGGAATCCAGGACGGGGGGCGTGCCGGAACGCCTGCGAAGCCTGCGCAAGGACCAGGACGACGATGGCCAGGACCGCCCCTAGGCCGTCGCGGCGCGGCGCGGCTCAACGCGGACAAGTGCTGCTTGGGATAGTGGTGATTCTTGGTATTGTTTTTGGCGCTCTGTTCTACAATTTCGTCAGTCCTGCCAACTCCACCATAGAATCCGACAAGATCACAAACGCAGCACTAGCTCAAGCGAAGGAAGCCCTGATCGGCTACGCCTCCAGCCAGCGGTTTACCGGCAGCGGCGAGCGTCCCGGCGACTTGCCCTGTCCCGACCGGGACAACAATGGGGCCGCGGACGACGGCAAATGCGACACGGTGGCGACGCGTATTGGCCGCTTGCCATGGAAAACGCTCGGAGTCCCCGATCTGCGCGATGGGGCCGGCGAACGGCTGTGGTATGCGGTATCTAATAGTTTTAAAGATAACAGTCGCACCGGCATCCTCAACAGCGATACTCCTGGAGAGTACGCGGTCACAGGCAATACACCAGGCAACAACGTCATTGCGATCGTGTTCGCACCAGGACCTGCGCTCGGCACGCAGTTACGCGATGCGGCCAATCAGAACAATGTGGCCAACTATCTTGAAGGTGAAAACGCGAACGGCGACACGACGTTCACGACAGCGCTACCGAGCGGCAGTTTTAACGACAAGCTGCTGCTGATCACGAGCGACACGTTCTTCCCTAATGTCGAGATGCGCGTTGCAAGGGAGGCGCGCTCCGGCTTGCTGGCTTTCTACAATACCAACGGTTTTTTCCCTTATGCCAACGACTATGGCGACAGCACTTACCGTTGCACGGATAATCAGTACAGCGGACGCATTCCCCGATTTACGAGCTTCCCGCTCAGCAGATGCAGGAATGGATCAGACCCCAATTGGAAAGGCGTGGCTTGGCCGAACTGGTTCTTCGGCAATAACTGGCATCTTGTGCTGTTCTACGCGGTTTCACCGAAGTGCTCGGATCGGTCCAATACCAGTTGCGGTGGCCCGGGCGCATTTCTCACCGTGAATGGCATCCCGGCCCCCAATAACAATATCCGGGCGTTGGTGATGACGCCCGGTCGAGGCTTTGCCGGGCAGAACCGGCCGTGTGCCGCTGCCGACGACTGCCTTGAAGACCCCGAGAACACAAATGGCGACGACGTCTTCGTGAAGCCGGTGCCGTCTCCGGCCAACAACGACCATCTGGTCATCGTGGCGCCATAAAAGAGGCTCATGGAACGAGCGCACGGCTTTACGCTGATCGAGCTTGCGGTGGCGATATTCATCATCACTCTGCTGTTGGGCGGCATTCTGGTGCCGCTCTCAATGCAGGTGGAAAGAAAACAGATTAGCGACACTCAGAAAACGCTGGATGAGATCAAGGAGGCGCTGGCTGGTTTCGCGATCGCCAACGGCTATCTGCCCTGCCCCGATATCAACAATGACGGCCTTGAAGACGTGAGTCTTAGTGGCCCCACCAACGGCAAGTGCAGCTCGAGTTCCGGCAGCATCGCGGCCGGAAACCTGCCGTGGCAGACGTTGGGCGTCGCCAACGCCGACGTATGGGGAAACCGCTTCCGTTACGTCATAAACGAACGCTACGCTTGGCGTAGTCCCGCCACGCCGGTCACTCTGAGCGGCGGCGGTACCGGCGTGCGGGTCTGTACAGCAGCGTCGTCCTGCGCCGGCTCAGCACTGACCTCTTCCGCTGTAGCGGCCATCCTGTCGCTCGGAAAGAACGGCTACGGCGCGACCAGCAGCATTACCGGCACCACCAATCCCAACCCCGCGAGCGCCGACGAGATCGAGAATACGGACAACAACCGCGATGTCGTGAGCCGCACCATTACGGCGCCCGGGACGCCAGCCGGCGAATTCGACGATATCGTAACCTGGCTGCCGTCCTATGTTCTTTTCAACCGCATGGTCGCGGCAGGCAAGCTGCCCTGACAGGCGCGTGAGAGCGTCAGAGCAAGGCGAACCCTCACGAATTCCCGCTCTCGCGACCTCCCGACTTCCAGGGTCCTTCTCCCTCCCGCGCCAGCACGAAGCACACCTTGCCCGGTTCGTTGGCGGCCAGCGTCAGCCGGTAACCGAACCGCGCCGCCTGCCTGGCCGACTGATACAATCCGACGCCGAGTCCGGTGTGGGAAGACACCGGCGCCTCGAACAATTGTGCGGCGATATTCCTGCTGATCGCCGCGCCATTGTCGCTCACTGTGAGCGAGCCGCGCGCCGGCGAGAAGGTCACGCGCACTTCCAGACCTTTATTGTCGGCCAGTTTGCCGAGCGCGTTCTCGATCAGGTTGTCGGCGACGCTGTCGAACAGCTCGGCCGGCAGCCTGATGTCTTGCGCCGGAGCGTCGAGATCGAACCGGATGTTGCGGCCGTTATGGCGCTGCGTCAGGGCTTCCCACCAGATCGCGGCGTCGACCTGGCTCAGGTCGGTTTTCTGCGGGGCCTGCAGCTTGTCGAGCGTGGCGCTGAGGCGCTGGGTGATCTGCGGCAACTGACGCTGCATCAATGCCTGCAGGGCGGGAGCCTGGTCAGCGCTGCCGGTTTCCACCGCCGCGCACAGCGAGCGCAACGACTGCAGCAGATTCTTCACGTCGTGCGTGAGCCGCGCGCCGGTTTCGTAAATCGCCTGCGTATAGGCATTCTGGCGCTGCATCTGCTCGCGCCGTTTGGCTTCGTAGAAATGCCCCACCATCTGCGTCAGCAGCTTCAGATGCAGCAGCACCGCCGGGGACAGCGACCAGCGCGTGAAGATTTTGAGCCGCAGATCCTGGATAGAGAACTCCGAAGAGTGAACAGTGCGCGTGCCATACTCGCCCTGTCCGAGCCGCGCTTCCCAGTCCACACCCGCGACCCACGGCAGAGCGAGCATGTGCTGTAAAGCCAGCGAAAGAAAGCGTTGCGGCTGCGACTCCTGTTCCGCAAGCTCGGCGAGCCGCTGCACCCAGCGCTCGAACGGCAGGCCCAGGCTCATCAGATAGCGCGACATCATATGGCCGATGCCGACGAAACCGCTGTGGGGATTCCACAACCAGGAAATCACCGCCAGCAACAGCGCGATCACGAGCAGCGTCTGCGCCAGTGCCACGGCGTAGTCGCCGTGGCTCACTTCCTTTATGACAAAGCTGCCGAGCACCAGCGCCACGACCAGCAGGAACAGCAGCACGCTGTAGAACAGATCGACCGCGATCGGCGCCTCGGAACGGCCCGGCTCGACGCGGATCAGCAAAATGGCGAGGGGAACGAGGGGTAACCCGTAACGCACCAGCATGACCAGCGCGGACTCCACGCTCCAGTCGGTGAAAAGCTGCGGCACCACCCACATCAGCAGCAGCGACAGCAGATACAAGGCGGCAAGCGTCGAGACCAGGCGCTGGCGACGGTCCGCCATGCCCGGCACGCTGCCGCCGATCAGGCCAAACAGCACGGCGAGCCACACCGCCATCAGCCACCAGTTGCTCCAAGCAGCGAGCAGGAACCCGACGATGACCACCAGAAACGCATAGCGCAGCTCGATCTCGCGCTCGCCGCGCCACACCGGCTGCCACAACAGAAACAGCCCGATATGCGCCACCAGGAAGGCGCGCGGCCACCAGTCGTCTATGCCCCATGCCAGCGCGGCATGCAGCGCGAGCAGCATCAGTCCCATCCACCATTGGGGGTGGGCAGCGATAAAACGCTGCCGATTGCCAGCCGCCGTGGTATTCATTCTTTTCCCCGTTGCACACAGTTGATCGGCGCAGTCTCAGGTTTCAAGCTGCGAATCTAAAGTTAAAGGCGGAATCACGCGCTGTTAACTTGAAACCTTAGACTCCGGACCTGAAACTAAAGTTATACTTCGGCCTTATCGGATCCAATCATCCCATGAACCGCCAGATCACCACCATCGCCCGCTACACACTGCTCGAAGCGAGGCGCACACGGCTGCCGCAACTGGTGCTGTCCGCGATCGTGCTGCTTGGCGCCGCGGGATTTTTCGTGCAGGAAATCGCGGTCACCGAAAGCACGCGCCTGCAGACCGGCTTCTACGCCGCCACCATGCGCCTGACCGGCGTATTCATCATCGGCCTCTACGTGCTCTCCAGCGTGGCGCGCGAATTCAGCGACAAGGGCCTCGACGTCGCGCTCGCTCTCGACCTGCCACGCTCGCATTATATTCTCGGCAAGCTCGCGGGTTTTCTGGTGATTGGCGTGCTGGTCGCGATCGCGGTCAGCATGCCGCTCGCCTTGCTCGCCGCGCCCGGCGCCGCGTTGCAGTGGGGAGTGTCGCTCGCGTTCGAGCTCGCGATCGTGGTTGCCTTGAGCCTGTTTTGCATCGTCACCTTCAGCCAGTTGATGCCGGCGGCCAGCTTCGTGCTGGCATTCTACCTGCTGGCGCGGGCGCTGACGGCAGTTCGCCTGATGAGCGCCCATCCGCTTACCGGCGCCGACACTCTGTCACATCAGTTCATGAGCATGATGATGGAGGGTCTGGCGCTGGTGATGCCGGCGCTGGACGCATGGACCCGGACCGCTTGGCTCGTCGACCAGCCGGCCGTATGGACGGAAATCGGCGTGCTGGCAGGGCAAAGCGCGCTCTATGTCGCGCTGCTTGCCGGTGCGACGATGTTCGACTTCTACCGTAAAAATTTCTGAGAGATCCTCTCAGAAATTTTTAAAATAAATTCGGAATGAATGACCGCATGGAACGTTCTGTTGGCCAGGTGCCGCGGCCGGTGCTGGTGCTGCTTGCGGCCGCGCTGGCACTGCAGATTGGATGGCAGGCGTTGCAGCCGAAACCCAGCGCCCGGGCGGAGGCGCTGGGTGTGCCCGCCTCTTTGCCCGTGTTGAAAGCGGCAAGCCTGGGCGAGCCGATCGTGCTGGCGCAATGGCTCATCCTCTACCTGCAGGCCTTCGATAACCAGCCGGGCATCAGCATCCCGTTCAAGGACCTCGACTATCCGCGCGTCATCCGCTGGCTGGAAACCATACTCGGGCTCGATCCGGTCACGGAATATCCGTTGATGATGGCCTCCCAGCTCTACGGCCAAGTACCGGATCAGGCCAAGCAGCGCCTGATGTTCGATTTCGTGCATCGAAAATTCCTCGAAGATCCCGACCGGCGCTGGCGTTGGCTCGCGCACTGCGCCCTCCTGGCCAAGCATCGGCTCCGGGACGCGCCGCTTGCGCTCAAATACGCCGATGACATCACGCGGTATGCACGCACCGCGTCGAGCTGGGCGCGGCAAATGCGGATTTTTATCCTCGAAGATATGGGAGAGCTGGAAAGCGCAACGGTTCTGCTGGGCGGGTTGCTGGCGAGCGGCGAAGTAACCGACCCGAAGGAAATCCATTTCCTGACCCGGCGTCTGGAAGAACTGAAAAATGCCGAAAAATCGTCATCACCGCCGAAAAATCGACAATAGCCAGCTGCTTTCTGTGGGTCAGTTTCCTTATTTTTCAAGCACTAATAAAATAAAGCGCAGGTTCCGGTTGAGGCAAACCTCGCAGCGCCATTAACAAAAAAATCAATATAATCAATTAGTTATGATAAACCCTCAAAATCGCGGCCTATTTTACAATCCTGGATACCTTACGTAGCGGAACCCTATGATTTTTAGGCTACTTATGGCATGTTTCTTGCGGGAGATTATTTGTTTTCTTACAACATCCGTCGCAACCGGAGGATACAACCATGCGTAAGCAACACGGCTTCACGTTAATCGAGATCGCAATCGTACTGGTCATTATCGGCCTGTTGCTGGGAGGCGTGCTGAAAGGCCAGGAGCTCATCACCAGCGCCCGTGTACGCAACCTGATTTCACAGCAGGACGGCGTCAAGGCGGCCTACTTCGGCTTCCAGGATCGTTACCGTGCGCTGCCGGGCGACTATCCGGGCGCCCAGGCCAATGCCAATATTCCCAACGTGGGCGCCACGTTGGGCGGAAACGGGGACGGTCTGATTGTGGCCACCGCAAGCGCAAACGAGCCGACCCTGGCGTGGATGCATCTTTCCCACGCCGGTTTCCTGAGCGGCAACTACACCATGGCCGCTGCGCTTGAAGCCGCCAGTGCCGCCAACTCTCCCTCCAATCCCTATAACGCCCTGCTGCAGATCATTCACGACAACAACTACGGCATTGTGACGGGGGATCCCGCAGCCTCTACTCGACCTAACGTCAAAACCGGCAACCAGATCCCGGTAGACATCCTGACCGAGATGGACCGCAAGGTCGATGACGCCAATGCCGGCCGTGGCACCTTCCGTTTCAGCGCTTACCAAGGCGCCGGGGTGGCTCCCACCGCTGCCAACTGCTTCACTGCCGCCACGGGCGTATGGCTCACAACCACCAACGAAACCAACTGCGGCGGCGCAAGCCTGTTCTAGAAAGTTCCAGGTTTCAACGGGCTGTTGCCCAGGGCCGTTTTTTCATCCGGTACGCGTGCCGATTGGCGGCTGCGTAAGCGGATTCGAAAAAATTCGGGAGAAAGCGCGCATGCTGCTCGGGCGTCATCGCGCGCATGCGGGATGATACGGCAAATCAGGGGGATTTCCGTTACGCGGCCAGTGTTCGGAGCTCGTTGTACAGCGCTGCGGGAACCTCTATGCCTTGCGCGCGTGCCTGAACCGCCATCAGCTGGCGGCGTGCGCCGGGCAGCCGTACGCCGTCGGCGGCGAGCATTTCCGAGATCATCACCTCGAGGCGCGAGAAGTACGACTCCGCGCCCGCCAGCGCATCGGGGTCGATGGCGAGAACAGCATGGCCGATGCGCGGCGCGTTGCCGGGCTCGAAGTAGGAGTCGTTCTCGAAGCTGAACGCCGCACCCGTCAGCGCCACGCACAACACCTCCACCATCAGCGCCAGCGCCGTGCCTTTGACGCCGCCGATCGCCGTCAGGCTGCCGGTGAGCGCAGCTTTGGCATCGGTCGTCGGGTTGCCGTCCTTGTCGACCGCCCAACCCGAGGGGATCGACTTGCCTTCCTTCGCCGCCAGCATGATTTTGCCGCGCGTGACTGCCGTGAGCGACAGGTCCACTACGAGGGGCGCCGCGGCCTTTCTCGGGAAAATCGCGGCGATCGGATTGGTGCCGAAGAACGGCTTTTTGCCGCCCCAGGCGTTGATCGCCGGCGGCGAATTGGTAAACGCCAGCCCCACCAGACCCGCTTCCGCCACCGGAGCAAGGTGATAGGCCGCGGCGCCGAAGTGGTGGCTGTTGGTGACGCCGCAGAACGCAACGCCGTAGCGCCGGGTGCGCTTGATCGCTTCCTTGACTGCGATTGCAGCCGCTTCGTAAGCCAGGCCGCCCGCCGCGTCCACCAGGCAGGTGCCGCCTTTTTTCCTGATGATCTTCGCTTTCGCTTTGCCGTTGGCGCGGCCTTCGCGCAGATGCTGTGCGTAGAGCGCGACGCGCGACACGCCATGCGTGGCGAGCCCGTCCCTGTCGGCCGCGACCAGCGCCTTGGCGGTAGCGAGCGCCATGGATTGGGAAGCGCCGGCTTTTTTCAGCGCGCGCGCGGCGAGCTGAGTCAGTTCGTCAATAGATACCCTATATCTCATTTTAAAAAACAACCTATATTGTCAAACCGCCGACGAACGCAGGAAAAAAACCCTTTGCCACAGAGGACACCCGGTTCACAGAAGATGAAACCCCATGAACCTGATCGGCATTGCATTTCGCTTTTTCTCTGTGTTCTCTGCGATCTCTGTGGCTATCGGCTTTGGGATTGTCGGCGGGCGCTCATCTGCGGCAGCATTTTGAATTTCTGCAGGGACTCATGAGCATCAAACAACGGAAATTTCCTTGAGCAGCGTCTCGCCGGGCTTCACGCGCGTGAACTGCACGGGGCGCGTGGTGCTCTCGAAGCGGCCGTCCTTCCACGTGACGCAGGTGTAGTGCGAGTTTTCGAGGTCGCGCACGTCGGGGAAGTCGGAGCGGTAGTGAGCGCCGCGCGAGTCCTCGCGCGCCATCGCCGCGAAGCGGATCGACTTGGAAACGAGAATGAGATTCTTCAGGTTCAACCAGTCGTGCCAGGTGAGGTTGAAGGCGAGGTTCGAATCCGCGATGCCGGTCGCGTCGAGCCGCGCTTCGAGCTCGTCAAGAGCGCCTTCCGCACGCGTGAGCCCCGCCGCATCGCGGATAATGCCGACGTCGTCCCACATCAGGTCGTAGAGTCTTTCGCGGATCGCGTTGAGATCGCCGGCGGATTTGCCGAGCGGCGCGCGGCTGCGCGCGACGGCATCGTCCATGGCGTACGGGTCAGGCTCGTGAAACGTACCGTTGGCCTCGACCCATCCCGGCATCACGTCGCCGGCGATACCGCCGAACACGGTGGAATTGGCGACACCGTTGCCGCCCAGCCGGTTGGCGCCATGCACGCCGCCCGAATCCTCGCCCGCCGCGAACAGGCCGGGCAGGTCGGTGGTGCAGTCGGTCCTGAACACCACGCCGCCCATCATGTAGTGCGCGGTGGGCACGACTTCGACCAGGCCGCCCGCGAGATCGAAGCCGCAGTCGGCGCAGCGCTCGACCATGCCCTTGAAGTTCTTGCGGTTGTTCTCCGGGCCCAGGTGTTTCATGCTGATGTAGACGCCGCCGTTGGGCGTCACGCGGCCTTCGCGCATTTCAGCATAAATCCCGCGCGACACGATGTCGCGCGTGGCGCGTTCGCCTCGAGGATCGTACTTGTGCATGAAGCGCTCTTGGGCGCCGTTCAGCAGGTAGCCGCCCGCACCACGCAGTCCTTCCTCGAGCACGGTGCCGGTCATGCGCGTGCCCGGCCCTGCGAGCAGCCCCGTGGGATGAAACTGCACCATTTCCATGTCGCGCAGCGTCAGCCCCGCGCGCAGCGCCATCGCCATGCCGTCGCAGGTTTTGTCGCCGGAGGGCGTGTGGTACTTGTACATGGTCGGGCCGCCGCCGGTGGCAAGCAGCACCGCCTGTGCTTGCACGAATACGAACTCGCCGCTGCGCATGTCGATCATCAGCACGCCGGAAATGGCGTCACCGTTTCTGTTCTTGATGAACTCGACCGCACGGTGTTCCTCGAGACGGTTGATGCCGCGCGCCCATACCTGCTCGGAGAGCCGGTTGATGATTTCGATGCCGGTCAGATCGCCCTTGTGCACGGTGCGGTCGAAGGTCTGGCCCGCAAACGCCTTCTGGTGAATGGTGCCGTCGGGATTGCGGTCGAAGAAGCAGCCCAGCTCGTTTTCGAGTTCATGGATGCGCTCGACCGCCGTGCTCACCAGCGTCCAGGCGAGGTCCTGGTCAGGCAGCCACTTGCCGCCCTCGATGGTGTCCATGAAATGGCGCTCGACCGAATCGCCGGAGGCCAGAGCGACGTTGTAGCCGCCCTGCACCATGCGCGTGCAGCCGCACTTGCCGAGCAGGCCTTTCACGGCGATCGTGATCGAGAGCTTGGGGTTGGCCTGGTGCGCGTGCAGCGCGGCGAACAGTCCGGCGCCACCGGAACCGAGTATCAGAATGTCGGTTTTGATTTGTTTCATAAAGATAAAATATTAGCCACAGAGAACACAGAGTTCGCAGAGGAAACCCCGAACCATCAGAACGCTTTTCTCTGTGTTCTCTGTGGCCTCTGTGACAAATGGGGTTTCAGGTTTTCGGGTTCTCGGGGTTTCAGGATTTCACGCCGAGTGCAGCGAGCGCCGCGGCGCGCTTGTCGCGCGCCGATTTGTTGACCTGGGTGTAGAGACTGCCGCCGTGGGTATCCATCGCCACCAGCAGCGGCCCGAAGTTCTTCACGCGGAATTTCCACAGCGACTCGGGATTGAGATCGTCGAGATCGACGTCCTCGATTTGCTCGATCCAGGTGGTCTCGAGCGCCGCGGTGCCGCCGATGATCGCGAGATAGACGCCGCCCAGCTCCTTGAACGCGCCGAGCGAGCCCTCGCGCAAGCCGCCCTTGCCGATGATGATGCGCACGCCATATTCGCTCAGCAGCGGGCGCGTGAAGCGTTCCATGCGATCGCTGGTCGTGGTGCCGATGCAGATCGGCGCATAGCCTGCTGGATAAGTATTTGATTTATCTACTTTTTTTACATTGGGCGCGGTGTGAATCACGGCGTGGCCGTTCAGGTCGAAGCGGGTCTTGCGACCGCGGTCGAACATGTGAATCTGCGTCGCGTCGCGGATGCCGTAGAGCGTGCCGTTGAGCGTGACGGTGTCGTTCACCCTGAGCCGCCGGACCTGCTCTTCCGTCACCGGCATGTTGAAATCGTAATGAGCCATAACTAACCCTTTGTAACCGCGGATGAACGCCGATTAACGCCGATAGAAAAACGAGCGGGTTCTGGTTTTCGCGCAAATCTGCGTTTATCTGCGTCCATCGGCGGTTTCATCAGAATCCGTAGGTGAGGCCTTTGGGCGTGAACGTCGCCCGCGCGCGGCGTGCCGAATGGCATTGCATGTTGACCGCCACTGGATTCATGGTGATGTGCGTCGCCGCGGTTTCGACGTGCACCGCGAACGCGGTCGAGTCGCCGCCCAGCCCCTGCGGGCCGACGCCGAGCTGGTTCACCACCTTGGTGAGCTGTTCTTCGAGCCTCGCGCCTTCGGCGTCCTCGCATTGGGTGCCCAGCGGCCGCGTCGCCGCGACCTTGGACAGATGCACGCACAGGTCGGCCGTGCCGCCGACGCCGACGCCGACGATGGTCGGCGGACAGGTCTTGCCGCCGGCATCGAGCACGCAGTCGACGACGAACGTCTTGATCGCGTCGACGCCGTCCGCGGGAACCGCCATCTTGAGCCAGGAGTTGTTTTCCGAACCGCTGCCCTTGGGAATCATTTCGATGGAAAGCGTTTCCGCTTCCGGCACGAAGTCGATATTGATCACCGGCACGGCACGCCCGCAGGAGGTGTGTTCGTTCCTGCGGGTCACCGGATGCACCACCGAGGAACGCAGCGGATATTCACGCGTGGCGCGTTCGCAGCCTTTGATGATCGCCTGCTTGAGCCCGAAGCCGTCGACCTCGACGTTGGCGCCGATCGTGACGTTGTAGATCGGAATGCCGGTGTCCTGGCACAGCAGGTTGTCGGTCGCCTCGGCAACCTTGATGTTCTTGATCATGGTGCCGAGGATCGCCTTGCCGGTGATATCGCTCTCGGCCTTGTCGAGCCGCTCGAAGCCCTGCTTGATGTCGGGCGGCAGCACCTTCAGCGCGCGGATGTAGAGTTCCTTGCACGCTTCTTCAACCTGCTTCAGATCGACTTTCACTGTTTACCTTTTGCACTTACCATCACACAGCCGCCGCGTGCGCCCTCCGCGCACGGGCCAGCGGAAACCGGTGGAGCGCCGGTCGCCCGATAGGCCACAAGGCCATTCCCCATTGTTTCCGCCGTCCATGATCGATTGGGCACGCCGGACCGCGGATCAGTTCACCTCGAGCTTGCGCTCACGGATCACCTTCGCCCAGTGGGCGGACTCCTGCCTGATCGCCTTGGCAAACTCTTCAGGACGGTTGCCCACCGGGGCCATGCCCTGCTGCTCGAGCTTCGAACGCACGTCGGCGCTCGCCAGGACTTTGGCCGTATCAACATAGACCTTTTCGATGATTGGCTTCGGGGTCCCGGTGGGCGCCATCAGACCGAACCAGCCGATGTTCTCGAAATCCGGCAGCGTCTCCGCCACCGCGGGCACGTCCGGCAGTTGCTTCACCCGCTGCTTGCTCGTGACGCCGAGCGCGCGCAGCTTTCCCTGCTGGACAAAACCGATCGCGGCTGCAAGATTCGGCGTGACGAAGTTGATCTGGCCGGCGATAAGGTCCACTATCGCCGGCCCTTCGCCCTTGTACGGCACGTGCGTGACATTGATGCGCGCAGCATACGCAAAGTTCTCGGCCGCGAGATGCGTCTGCGTGCCGACTCCGGCGGAGCCGAAGGTGAGCGCGCCGGGCTTGGCCTTGGCCATGGCGATCAGGTCCTTGACGCTCTTCGCCGGAAAGTTCATGTTGACGACCACGATCTGCGGCCCGCTCGCGACGTTAGTGATCGCAATCAAGTCTTTTTCGGGGCTGAACGGCATCTTCTTGTACAGGTACTGGTTGGCGGTCACGATGGAACCCGAGGTCATGAACAGCGTGTAGCCGTCCGGGCTAGACTTGGCCGCGATGTCCCCGCCGATGTTGCCCCCTGCCCCGGTCCGGTTATCCACGATCACCGACTGGCCCCACATTTCGTTGAGCTTCTGCCCCACGACGCGGGCGACGATGTCGGTCGTGCCGCCGGGCGGGAACGGCACGATGACGCGCACCGGCTTAGTGGGATAGCTCTGTGCGCCGGCGAGCGGCGCAGCGGTCAGGACAAGCGCCATGGCCGTCAGTTTCAGGACTTTCTTCATGTTGCCTCCTCTTTTCTCAGATACTTTCAGATATTCAGATTATTGATAAGCCTGCCTTCCCAGCGGCATGCCGGACTAGTGTAACGCAATCGTCATCACCCGACAGCCGCCGCACGCGCTGCCTGTCAGAACTGCAGCGATATCCCCGATGCAAGCAGCAACCACAGCACAAGGCGGCGGAAATGCTCCTCGCTGATCCATTCAAAAACCCGCAGTCCCAGCCATAACCCCGCCGCCAGCGCCGGCATGCAGATTAGCAGGTACAGCCCCAGGCGCGAAGTGTCGACGTCGGCTCTAAACCCGACCAGCAGCATGATCAGGACACCTGTGGCCAGGATATAGGGCTGATACACCCGGCGCGCCCGCCGCTTGTCCCAGCCGCGCAGGCCGCACCAGATGGTCGGCAGGACGCCGTTCAGCAGCGCCAGTCCTCCCAGCACGCCGCCGGCCCACCCCACCAGCCCGTCCGCCACGCGCGCCATGCCCGCCTTGAGCCGCACTACCGGCGGCCGCGAGCGCAGCAATCCGTAGCCGCCGTAGGCGATCATGAATGCGCCCACCAAGTGGCGAAACACGACCAAGTCGATATGCTGCAGGGCTTGGACACCCACGGGAACCCCCAGCACGCCGCCCGCCAGGAACGGCCACAGCAGGCGGTATTCAATTTCGCGCCGGAACTGCCACACACCGAACGCGTGCAACGGCAGCGAACACACGGCGGCCAGAAATACGATGGCCGCGGGCGGCAGCACGTAAATCCAGAAGCCGGTGACGACCAGAGCGAACGCGAAGCCCGCACTGCCCATCACCAATGCCGCAAAAAAAGCGCCCGTGGCGACCACTGCAAGTTCGGCTGTAATGGGCACCGTCGCTCACACCAGGTTGAGCAGGAACGCAAGCCCGGCGGCTATGCTCACGCCGGTCGCCGCCGCGAGCAGGCTTTTCTGCCAGTCGCGCCACGCCAGAAATTCCAGCATCAGCAGGCGCACGCCGCCCGCCATGTGCGCGGCAAGTAACAGCACCAGCGCCGTTTCGGCGAATTTGACCAGCGGCTGCTCGGTCCAGCGCAGAAAACCGTCCAGCCTCGCTTCGCCGCCGAGCGCCTGGCCCAGCGCCCAGAAATGCAGCGGCAGGAAAACCGTGAGCGCGAGCCCCGATACGCGATGCACGAGGAACGCCCAGTAAGCCGGGTGATTGCGTGCGCGAAAATCGTTCTTCATCTGCCGCAGCCTCACGCGACGAACACGGCGTAGACCGCGCGCCAGCCCCACAGCGCGAGCAGCACGCCGAAGACCAGAACAGCGATATCCGGCGAACGCCCGCGCCAGCCGAGCGTCTCCGACAGGATGGCGCGCAGCCCGATCGGCGCGTGCACTGCCACCGCCGCGACGAACAACACGTAAAAGGATGCCCAGGCGACATTGCCACGGGTGCGGCCGAGGATCTCCGCCGCGCTGAGCCCGTTGCGCACGGCATAGATAATCGTGACCAGATGCACCACCACGCACAATGCCAGCACCATTGCGCTGATCCGCTGGGCGCCCCAAAGCAGCACTTGCGTCCGGATGTTCACGAACATCCTCCGCAAGTGCCGAGGATGAAACACGGAGCGCCAGGCTTCGGGACAAACCGTATTTCCTTCCGCCTTCCGCGTTCCGCCCTCATCCTTGCTTTCACAGTTCCCCCTTCAGCGCGGCAGTCAGCACCGCGCGCTTGAGCCCCGCGATGCCCGCCGTCGGCGACAGCTGCTTGGGACAGCGCTCGGTGCAGCTCATATGAGTGTGGCAGGCATGGCAGCCGGCATCGCCGGCCACCGCCGCCAGCCGCGCCTTCTGGCCGGTGTCGCGCACGTCGTTATACAACGTCCACGCGCGGTTGAGCGCGGCCGGACCGAGATAATCCGGGTTCCACGAAACGACATCGCACGAGCTGTAACATACGCCGCAGCCGATGCACTCGATCGCCTCGTCGACCAGCTTGCGCCGCCGGGAATCCGGCGGCACGCGCGCGAAATCGTCCTTGCGCGTCCGCGCCCCCTGGAAGCGGCCTTTGGCCGCCGCCCATTTGTCGAAAAACACGCTCATGTCGGCGACCAGGTCCTTGACCACCGGCAGATGGTTGAGCGGAGCGATGTCGAGGCGATCGCCGTCTGCGACTTTTGCCACATGCGTGCGGCAGGTCCAGCGCGCTTTGCCGTTGACCGTCATCGCGCATGATCCGCACATGCCGACGCGGCAGGCAAAGCGGTACGCAAGCGTCGGATCGAGACTGCGCTGGATGTAGGTGACGACGTCGAGCACGGTCTGGCTCTCGAGCCGCGGCACCTCGAATTCCTGGAAGCGCCCCGTCTCGCCGCCGCGCCATACCCGGACCCGCAAAGTGCTCATTTCATCTGCCTCAGTGTGAAACGGCGGCAGGCCTCGCCGCCTTGCGCGACACGGCGGGCGCCGCGAGCCTTTCGATCAGCACGTTCACGCATGCCGGCTTGCCCGAGGCCGCGGCACGTTCGAGCGCCGCCGGAAGATCCGCCACGCGCGTGACGAACTCGCCGTGGCCGCCGAGCGCCGTCACCGCCTGGTCGTAACGCGCCGGGAGCAGCTCGCAGCCATGAGCCCGTTCACGGCCGTAGCAGCGCAACTGGATCTGGTACTCGGCGTTCCAGCACGCATCGTTGCCGACGACCGCGACAAACGGCAGCCCCGCGCGCACCGCGGTGTCGAACTCGGCCATGTGGAAACCGAAAGTGCCGTCGCCTACCATCGCCACCACGGGCGCATCCGGGCGGGCGAGCCTGGCGGCGAGCGCAAACGGAATGCCTGCGCCGATGGAGCCCGCGGGGCCGTTGATCATCCGGGCGGGCGCATTGACGCACGCCTGCGCCCACTGCCCGAACTCCCCGCCGTCGGCCACGACGACGGTGTTCCGATGGCGGTCAACCAGCCGCTGCACGGCGCGCCCGACTTCTACCGGGTGCACCGGCCCCTGCTCGGAGGAGGTCAGCGCGGCCCACGCCGGAGGACGAAAGGTAACGGCGGATTCGACCTCCGCCGCCCACGCCGCACAGCCGGCGCGGCGCGGCGCGCAGGCGGCCAAACCTTGAACAGCCGCCGCCGTGTCGGCGATGACGGCCATCGCCACGGCCGGGCCGAGCACGCGCACTGCGCGTTCGAGCGCGTGCGCGTCGGGATCGACCACGGCAAAACGACACTGCGCGTCAAAGGCCGGGGACTGCCCGAAGCGCAGCGTGAAATCAGGCTGCTTGCCGAGCAGCACGACATAGTCGGCCTGCGCAAGCACCTCGGCCAGCGCGCCGAGGGCAGGATCGTTGACACCACGGGGGCTCTCAAGGCAAAGCACCGGCACCCCCGTCGCCTCGGCAAGCTTCGCGCACATCGCACGGCCGTGCGGACCCGACATGGCCGGTCCGGTCAGCATGAGAGGGCGCTTTGCGCGCGCCATCGCCGCGAGCAGCGCGTCCGCGGCCTCCTCGCCCAGAGGGGTGGAGACCGCACGGAACGCTGCCGCCGCCGGCAGCGCCACCGCCTGCGGCCCGACCTTCGCTTCGAGCACATCAAACGGCAGGCTCACGTGCACGGGTCCCGGGCGACCCGCCCGGGCAAACCGCATCGCGCGCGCGATGTCGTCGCCGAGGGTGGCGGCGCTTTGTACCGTCCACGAAGCCTTGGCGACCGGCGCGGCGAGATCGGCCTGGCGCATTTCCTGGAACGAGCCGCGGCCGAGCTCATTGAGAGGAGCGTGCCCGGAGAGCATCACGAGCGGCGACTCGGAGGCAAGCGCGGTGTAAAGCGCGCCCACGCCGTTGGCATGGCCCGGCCCGCCGGTGAGCAACGCCACCCCGACTTCGCCCGTGAGCCGGGCCCACGCGTCGGCCATGTGCACCGCCGCGCCCTCGTGGCGCACGTGGATGATGCCGATTCTCGCATCGAGGAGCGCATCATAAACCGGCATGATGTGATTCCCCGACAGCGAGAACAGGTGCTTCACCCCCGCCCCGGCGAGTGCCCCCGCCAGCACGTCCGCGCCCCGCAGCGCCATGTCAGCGTACGCCCAAAGACACGGTTGAGCGCGTCAGGCGCTCTCGTAGAGACGGGTCAGCACGAACTCGCGGTGGCCGAGCGCCTCGGCCGCGGTCAGCCGCCCGTTGCAGGTGCGCAGCATGACTTCCAGCAGTTCCTCGCCCGTCTGGTCGAGATTTTTCTGACGCTGCAGCAGACCTGTGCAGTCGTAGTCGATATGCTCGCTCATGGTACGCACCGTGCGCGGGTTGGCGCACAGCTTGATCACCGGCAGAATCGGGTTGCCGATGACGTTGCCCTGGCCGGTCGGAAAGAAATGGACCACGTAACCAGACGCGGCGCACAGCGTCACCATTTCGGCCGCAGCGGATGAGGAATCCATGAACCACAGCCCCGGCCCGGTCGGCGTCTCGGCCTTGTCGAGCACGCCGATCACTTTGCACTTCTTGCCGATCGATCACTTCCTGATAGCGGTTGAACATGGCCATGAACCGCTCGCGCACTTCGGGCGTTGCGCAACGGTCGGCGACGATCTTCTCGCCGCCCGTGATCTCGGTGGTCTCGCCGAAGCACATGGTCACGCCCAGCGGCTCGAGCTTGTCGAAGGCGCTGCCGACAGTGGGGTTGGAACCGCAGCCGGAAGTCGTGTCCGACTCGCCGCACTTGGTCGATACCCACAGGTCGCTGATCGGGCATTCCACGCGCTGGAGCTCGGAGGCCCATTGCACGTATTCCTTGGCGACCCTGGAAGCGCGCAGGATGGTGTCGTGGTCGCCGTGCAGCTCGATGCCGAAACCCGTAACCGGCTTGCCGGTCTTGGCGATACCGTCGACCACACGTTGGGTCCAGCCTTCCTCGATGCCGATCACCACCACCGCCGCGACGTTGGGATTGGATCCCGCGCCAATCAGGGTGCGGAAATGCAGGTCCAGGTCGGCGCCGAACTGCAGCCGTCCGTAAGGATGGGGAATCGCCATCGCGCCCTTGATGTTGTGGGCGACGGCTTCACTGGCGGCATTGGACAGATCGTCCACCGGCAGAACGATGACGTGGTTGCGGACGCCGACGCGGCCGTTCTCGCGCCGGTAGCCCCAGAAAGTGGTTTTGCTGGAAATCATTGTTGAATCCTCGTGAAATGTGAAACGTGAAATGTGAA
>JAIESJ010000067.1 GCA_019746155.1 Burkholderiales bacterium | reverse complement strand
GATGAGGTGAAAGTCTGTATCGCGCTCAAGCGCTTGAATGCCGTCCGGGAAACCCGGGAGCAGGAGGAGGTTGCCGCATGACCGCGAACCGCAGAATCGACGTGCGGATGCTGGGCGAGGCGGAAAAGCGCCGGGACGGCGACCGTCTCGTCACCTTCATCCCGATGCGCGTGAAAAAGCGTGGCTTCAGGAAACTCCTCATCGGCCCGAAGCCGACTGGCGCGGCGCTCCGCGAGGAAACGCACCCGGACTCGCCGCTCATCAAGGCGGTCGCCCGGGCGTTTTCCTGGCAGCGGCTTCTCGATGAGGACTCCATCAATGACACCAACGAACTCGCCCAGCGCGAAAAGCTCGACAGGGCCCTCGTGAACGAGACGTTGCGCTTCACGCTGCTCGCACCGCAGATCATCGAGGCGATCCTCGCCGGGCGCCAGCCGCGAACGCTCACGCTGCAGCATCTGCGGCGCGGGCGCTTATGAACTTTAGCTTCAATTTTCGATTGTCCAAAGCTATAATGCGCTCCGTTTTGTTAACTGCGGAGACCCCTGTGGGCAGTTGTTCGAGTGACAGTACTTGGTCGGTTCGCGTAACCGGCGGCTCCTCGGCAAGATAGCGCGCAGCTTCCACCGCCGCTCTCTCGCCGAGGGCGAGAAGCGGTGTCCATTTTCCAGCCCCGACTCGGGTTGGTCTTTTCTCCAAGCTTGTCATCGACAGCTGATGGTACGTTTCCCGTCCGGCTAAATCGGTCAACGGGTGCATGCCAACGGATGAATCGGCGCGACTGATTGCGCCGTTTGCCGATGTGTGTCCCGCGCCATCGCGGGCGCAGCCGGCATGTCTCGCCATGCGCCGAGCAATCGGCATCGAGCAAGGCCATCCATCCCCGCCGAACGGCTCCGCCCCGTTCAACCATCGAGGAGGACGTCATGCGTTTCGTTCGCTTCAAGCACCCCGGCCGCTTCGGCGCGGCCTTTCCACCGCTGCGCGCCGCAGTGTTGATCGCCGGTGTTTTACCCGTGATCGGGTTCGCGCGGGCTCAAGAGGCCGAAGACCGGAACGCCAAGTTCCAGGCAACCTACGTTTGGCAGGGTAAGCGCCCGTTTGGAGCTGTCTACTCTGGCCCCAACAGCTTATCGGCGGACAAGGAGAAGAGCTACTCCTTCACCGCGACCGCCGCGCTCGGATTCCGCCTCTCGTCGGGCAGTGAACTCTATTTCAATCACCAGCTTGCTGGCGTGGTGGACAGGCGCCGCCTGGTGCTGACCGTCGGCAAGCTGTCGGTGCTGGACGTATTCGACGACAACGCCTATAGCCACGACCCGCGCACGCAGTTCCTCAACTGGTCGATCATGACCCACGGGGCCTATGACTATGCGGCGGACGCACGCGGCTATTCGGCTGGCTTCGCGCTGGAATACTTCTACAATGACTGGGCCATGCGCTTCGGTCGCTTCGCCCAGCCCAAGGAACCGAACCAGCTTCCCCTCGACTATCGGCCCGAGACGATTTTCGAGGCCTTCTACAACCTGAGCCTCATCAAGGGAACATGGGTTTCGGTGGACTGGCAGCACATCCGGAACCCAGCCTACAACGCTGACCGCGGCCCGGTGAACGTCGGTTCCCTGCGGCTGCACACGGCGTTCTGACATTGACATGGACTGTCCGTCTCGAAAGCCGCCGTCCTGATTTATTCGGGATGGCGGCGACAAGGAGAACAACATGATCACCATCCTGAAAGAATTCTTCGCGGGGTTCCTGCGCGCCCGCCATTTCGGCCGACACTTCCGCCGTCTGGCCTTGCTGGAGACGCTGGCGCAGACCGGTGTGAGCCGCGAGGTGCCCGCCACTCTCGCGCAAACGCTCGCCGCGGCTGCCAAGAGCGATCCGCACAAGCTGCTCGAGACGCTCGGCACCCATGCCGACGGCCTGACCGAAGCGCAGGCAGAGATGGTCCGCGCGCGCGTGGGGCCCAACGAGGTCGAACACGAAAAGCCGCTGCCGTGGTGGGTGCACGTGTGGGTGGCTTACCGCAATCCGTTCAACCTGCTGCTGACTTTGCTGGCGGTGGTCTCTTACGTGACGGAAGATCTCAAGGCCGCGATCGTCATTTCGACTATGGTGGCCGTGTCGACCGTGCTGCGTTTCTGGCAGGAAGCCAAAGCGAACAAAGCCGCCGACGCGCTCAAGGCGATGGTCAGCAACACGGCCACCGTCATGCGCCGTGACGTGTCCGAGGACGCGGCGCCGATATTCGAAAAGTTCTACGGCGTGCGCCTGCACGTGCGCGAGGCGCGCCGCGCCGAGTTGCCGATCAAGCAATTGGTACCCGGTGACGTGATCGTGCTGTCGGCCGGCGACATGATTCCGGCCGACTGCCGTGTGCTGGCGGCCAAGGACCTGTTCGTCTCGCAGGCGGCGATGACGGGGGAATCGATGCCGGTGGAGAAATTCGCTCATCAGCGGGATGCTGCCGCGATCAATCCGCTGGAACTCGATAACATCCTCTTCATGGGCACCAACGTGGTATCCGGCTCCGCCACGGCCGTGGTGGTAGCCACCGGCAACCGCACCTATTTCGGCGCGCTGGCTCAGCGGGTGACAACCACTGACCGCGCACCCACCGCCTTCCAAGCCGGCGTCAACAAGGTGAGCTGGCTGTTGATCCGCTTCATGTTCGTGATGGCGCCCCTGGTGCTCATCATCAACGGCGTCACCAAGGACGACTGGATGGAGGCGTTGCTGTTCGCGCTGTCCATCGCCGTGGGCCTAACCCCGGAGATGTTGCCGATGATCGTCACCTCGACACTGGCCAAGGGGGCGGTGTTCCTGTCGCGCAAGAAAGTCATCGTCAAACGGCTGGATGCGATTCAAAATTTCGGCGCGATGGACGTACTGTGCACCGATAAGACCGGCACGCTGACGCAGGACAAGATCTTCCTGGCCCGTCACGTCGATGTGTGGGGCGAAGAATCCGACGAGGTGCTGGAGATGGCCTATCTCAACAGCTACTACCAGACCGGTCTCAAGAACCTGCTCGATGTGGCCGTGCTGGAGCACGCCGAAGTGCAACGCGAATTGGAGGTGGCGACCGCGTTTTGCAAGGTGGACGAGATTCCGTTCGACTTCACGCGCCGTCGTATGTCGGTGGTGGTGGCCGAACATGACGGGCGCCACCTCTTGATCTGCAAGGGCGCGGTGGAGGAAATCCTCGCGGTCTGCTCCCGGGTACGCCACGGCGAAGTGGACGAGCCGCTGACCGCCGAGCTGCTCGCACGCATCCGCCAAGTGACCGCCGATCTCAATGAAGAAGGGCTGCGCGTGGTGGCCGTGGCCGCCAAGGAGCTGCCGCCGACACAGGACACTTATGGCGTGGCCGACGAATGCAAGCTGACCTTGATTGGCTACGTCGCTTTCCTCGATCCACCGAAGGAAAGCACTGCGCCCGCCCTCAACGCGTTGGCCGAGCATGGCGTGACGGTCAAGGTGCTGACCGGCGACAACGAGCTGGTGACCGCCAAGATTTGCCGAGAAGTAGGTCTGGAACAACAAGGCGTCCTGCTCGGCAGCGACATCGAACGAATGAGCGACGCCGAGCTGGCTCGTGCGGTCGAGATGCACAACGTTTTTGCCAAACTGACGCCCGCGCACAAGGAGCGCATCGTGCGGCTGCTCAAGGCCAACGGCCATGTGGTCGGCTTCATGGGCGATGGCATCAACGACGCGCCCGCCTTGCGCACGGCGGATATCGGCATCTCCGTAGATACGGCCGTGGACATCGCCAAGGAGGCGGCCGACATCATCCTGCTGGAAAAGAGCCTGATGGTGCTGGAGGAAGGCGTGCTGGAGGGCCGCCGTACCTTCGCCAACATGCTCAAGTACATCAAGATGACGGCCAGTTCCAACTTCGGCAACGTCTTCTCGGTGCTGGTCGCCAGCGCCTTCATCCCGTTTCTGCCGATGTTGCCGATCCACCTTTTGGTGCAAAACCTGCTCTACGACATCTCGCAGATCGCCATCCCGTTTGATAACGTGGACGACGAATTGCTGAAGAAGCCGCAGCGCTGGCAGCCGGGCGACATCGGCCGCTTCATGATCTTCTTTGGACCGATCAGCTCGATCTTTGACATCCTCACGTACGCCATGATGTGGTTCGTGTTCAGCGCCAACACGCCGGAAGAGCAGACGTTGTTCCAGTCGGGCTGGTTCGTCGTCGGGCTGCTCACGCAGACGCTCATCGTGCACATGATCCGAACGCCCAAGATCCCGTTCATCCAAAGCCGGGCAGCGACGCCGCTGCTCGCGATGACGGGCCTCATCATGGCCGTGGGCATTTTTCTACCCATGGGGCCGTTCGCCCACTACTTCAAGCTGCAGGCGCTGCCGCCGGAGTACTTTGTGTTTCTCGCGGCGATCCTGCTGGGCTACGCGATACTGACGCAGCTCATGAAGGGGTTTTACGCCCGCCGCTACGGCTGGCAGTGAAGCGCGTGATCGGCGCGATCCCCGAACACCGCTTTTGCCCACCGCCGCCGGCTCGGGTACCGCGTCCGTCGTGGACATCCGCAAAGCTGCGACGCGTCCCCTTCCAGGAGGAAAAGTGACACCCAACCAGGCACGCCGCGACTCATGCAACCGCCTGATTTTCAACATCACCGAGTGGAGCGGCACTAGGAGCTTGTCGGACTTGGGTCCGACAAGCTCCTAGCCTGTTCAATCTCCATTATTTTCCTGAGCGCAGCCTAAGATAAGCGATTAAATCCGCGCGATCGGCCACTTCCGGCACCGAATATCCCATACGCTGCCCCGGAATCGACTGCTCCGGATTGGTGAGCCACCGGTCCAGCGTCTGTTCGTCCCACACGATCTTGGACATTCTCAATGCATCGGAGTAACTGTAGTCGGACACACTTCCCGCCTTGCGTCCATAAACGCCCTTGTGCGCAGGGCCTCCGCGATTCGCATCAATCGAATGGCAGGCGATGCAACGGCTCTCGTAGAGCGCCTCGCCGCGGACCGGGTCGCCCCCAGCGTTGGCAAAAGGCGCGTTCGAAATCAACATCATGCCGAGCATGGCAGGGAATTGTTTACGTAACATGTTTCCCTTTTCTCCTATGACGGACAAACGGGTTTGCGAAGCCCCGCGTTTGGGCAACAAAGCAAACCCATTTGCCGTCACCCTCTTTTTAGGCGCCGAAGGACAACGCCTTCGCAGGCAAGGGACGCCCAAGCGCATTGTTGAGGATAGTCCAATGCATGGTCTCGTCGGCAGCAAGGCGCGCAGCCACTTTGGCAAGCCCCGTATCCTTGAACGAAGGGATCACGCCGAGATATGCGTTGGTTGCCCCGAGTTCGAGCCTTGCCGCAAGGTCCAGAACGTCGGCCTGGCTCTTGAGCATGTCCGCTTTCAGGGCCATGGCGTAGTCGTCGAGTTTCTTTTCGGCAACGGGAGTACCACCAAGCTTTTGGATTGTCGCGATCAACGCATCCCGATGCGCTTTGTGATCGCCCTGAAACTTAACCGCGACATCGAGCACCGCTTTCTGCAACAGCCCGCTTTGCGCTCCCAGCTGGTAGGCGTTGATCGCCTCGTGCTCGAGCCCGAGCGCGACGTTCAGAATGTTGACATCTTGCGACATGCTTTTCGAGGATATCTGCGCCAGACTTTCCTTGCCGGCGAGTAGCGCGATGGCGGTTGCCGACAAAGTGATCTTGGCAGTGTTTCCCAGAAATGAACGGCGTGACGGAACCATACTGTTTTCGGAAGTAGTCATGCTTAACTCCTTTGAGTAAAAGACGAATGGCAACAGTTGCCCATATATATACGAACCGGAAAGATAAATGGATTCAGAAAACCACCTTCACCATTCGCGGCGCCAACAAAAATTTACTTGGTGATAATGTCGCGGTGCATCGGCGCCAGCTTGGCAAGCAGCTTGTTTTGGGAGCGGAATGGCACACTGTTTTTGTCCATTGCGATCTGCAAGTTTTCAACGAGCGCGTTGAAATGCTCGCGATTGATGGCGAGATTGGCGTGAGCCGGCTTCATCGGTGCGCCACCATATTTGCATGGCCCTTCAAGGAGCTCGCAGAACTGATCGACCAGTTGCTCCTTGATGCGTTGCTGGTTGGCCTTCTCGAAAAACGGCCGCGTGCGCGGATCGGCGAGCAGGCTGGCCATGAAATCGTCCATGATGCGGATGAGCCCCGCTTTTTCCCCGAAGTTCTTGTAGACCGAGTCATCGGCCAACGCCGTACCGTTCCAGCAATAAATGGCGAAACTGGCCATTACAAGCAATAGACGCGAACTGTTGCGCAGCATTTTAGTTCTCCTGGATAAATGTGTGAGCGGCCTCAGAAGCCGATTTGCACGGAAACGTAGGGACCTTTCTGATTTCTGCGGGTCGCGACGTCACCGAGGTTCGCATAGGCTGCCGTCAGCGACACGTTCTTGATCGGGGCCCAGGCTACAAACATGTCCCACCAGTCGTCCTCCCTGGCGAAGCCGAGATTGTTCGGCTTGGAGCGGTACTCCGCACCGATCGCCAGATCCCTGCGCAACAGCAGCGCGGCCGAGCCCTCGAACTGCGGTTTATAGCGGTCGCTCTTGTCGCCGCCGAAACCCAGGATGCCGAGCTGGTTTGCTTTGGTGGCGCGAATTGTGCCATTCAAGAGCAGACTTTGATCCAGGATCAGCTTGGTTGCGGAAACGTAAAAGTCGGTGCCTGAATCGCTTTTCGCGCCCACGGCACGCACTATGTTGCCTCGGTCGTTCCTTTTGTGTTGAATACCTACGGCAATCTGTGGCAGCCAGGAATCTTGCTCCAGCACCGCATCTCCGGCGACTTTGACCTTGAGACCAAACACGTCGACGTTAAATTTGAACCCGTTGCCAAGTCCCAGCGCACCGCCCACAGCTCGCGTGTCGAACGTTTGGTGCGCGTACGAGAGTTCAACACGGTCGTAGATGCCGACTAACGCGCCCGCAGCCTGAAAATCGTAGTCGCCAGTCCTGACGTTGGTGTAGAACGCATTGGCGCCAATCTGGTCCCGGGTACCATAGCCGCCGATAATCGCCCAAGGCGTCAGACCGCCGCCGGCAGCGCCCTCCAACTGCGTTACGCCCCCCGTCAGCAACAGTTTGCCGCTCGTTCCGGATGGGAGGCCCTGGGCCTGGGCTGGGGCGACGCAAAACATAAAAGCGAAAAGCAGCGACAGGTTGGATATGTGAGGAACGGCCCTGTTATAAACCATATTTACCTCCTTCAGCGCTAGTGGTTCAGGTCGAATGAGATGACCCGAGTAGGCGGCCAATCGGTAGACCGGCGTTTCGTCGGGCCTCTACCCTTAACGGGCCAGCATGCGGATTGGATGTAATAACGACTGCGCTATGCCTTGATGGATTTAATGACAGGGTTGTGGACGCGGGACAGGCCGGTGCGCAGTGCGCTCACTTTTGCACTGCCTGGATGGCGGGGCGATGTCGGCGCCGCATCTGTCGAGACGGCGGTCCCGTATACCATCATCCGAAGGATTGTCAGGATCGATAACCCATCACTCGCGTAGAAGCTTTCTCCATAGGCCGGCGATGCTCGCTCTCAATCCCGCGTGCTTGCACGCAGCCGGGGTCGCGGCACGTACGCGGGCTCATCGCGAATTGGCGAACGGCTTACCCGTCAGAACACTAGCATGTGAACCGTGATCATCGTGCGATTTCAGGTATCGATCGGTCCGATCAGAATGACGGGTCCTGTCGGTTTGCCGGTCGGAGAGCCGCCAGCGGGTTCGACAGACACCGCAAGCTTCGCGCCGCTACGCAGCCTGCCCACCTGGGCAGGCGGCAGCGCAAAGCGCGCGTCGAGGCTGCCCAGCACCGCGAGCGAAACCGGGGCCGTGCCTTCAGCCGGAAGCAGCCAAAGCTCGTAGCTCTGGGCGGGCCCCGCCACCACGGCGCGCGCAGCGCGCAGCTCGAGCGTGCGTCCGTCAGGCGAGAGCAGGGCGGTAACCCGGGAAACGTCGGCCTGGCCGGTCAACTGCGCAACCGCCACTGGCTCGGACGTTTTGTATGCCGGCAGCGATATCTGCAGAACGACACCGAGCACAAGCGCTGCGGTGGCAGCTGCGGCCCACCCGCGCCAGAACGCAGCGCGCCGGTGCCAGGGTATCCGATAGCGGGCGAGATCGAGATCGCGCTCCAGCCGTTTCCAGCCGGCGGCGGACGGTTGCATTTCTATCATTTGCGAATACCTCGGTACGAAAATGCGTTCCCAGTATCGGAGCCGCAATGACGTAAGCGGCTCTTCCCGCAGCGCACGCTCGAAGCGGCGGCGTGCCGCGCCGCGCAGGGTGCCGAGCAGATACTCGCCGCACAGCGCGTCCAGCCGCGGATGATTCTCTATTTTCATCGCACCGCTCCCATGCAGGCCTCGACACACTCCCGCAGGTTAACCATGCCCCGCCGTATCCACGTCTTCACTGTTCCCAGCGGCTTGCGTAGATGCGCGGCCAGCTCGCCATGGCTTAACCCGTGTTCATAAGCGAGCACCAGCGACTGCCGCTCGACCGCCTGCAACTCGGCGAGACAATCGCGGAGCCATTGTGCGGCACGGCGCCTGTCCTCACCCTCGTCGGCGGCGGGGCCCCAATCGAACAGCCGGTCGAGCGCGCCGTCGGGGTCGTTATCCAGCGCGTCGTGGTACGAGCCCACGCGCGAGACGTTCTGGCTCGCCTGCACGTCGATTGCGCGGTTGCGTACGATCGTCACCAGCCAGGCGACCGGATGCGCAGACAGCGGGTCGAAGCTCTCCGCTGCGCGCCAGATCTTCGCGAAGCCGTCGTGCAGCACTTCCTCGGCCAGTTCGCGCCGGCCTACTATGCGTTGGGCCACGCCGAGCAGCAGCGGCGCGCAGGTCTTGTACAGGCTTTCGAACGCTTCCGCCGAACCCTCGTCCCGCGCCGCCGTTCGCAGTAGCAGCTTTTTAATGTCCTGATCGTTAAGCATGGATGACTAAGTCCTCGGTGATCAACCTGCCTCGCTATTGAAACGGCTGTGACGCTTGATCGGATGTGTCCCGCGCTCTGACCGGGGGCGTCGACTGAGTTGGCGCCCCCGCTCAGTCCGTTAAACGCTCAGCATGTTACCGAGCTTCCCTCGAATTTCGTCTTCCAAGGATAAACAGGTGGGATACGGCGAGGTCATGATGATTCCTGTTTGGCGCATTTATTACTAAAGCGGGTTCAATCCATTACAGTGCGCGCGAGCCGCATTCTCCGAAACCCTCAACCTCCGAACATGCGTCGCGCCAGTAGCCCCTGCATGTCGCGTCGGCCGTCGACGATTAGATACACATAGACGCGCCGCTCCACGATTCGGTAAATTAATCGGTACGGCTTGAAAAACGTCTGGCGGTATTCACGGATGCCCAGCGCCAGAAGTTCCTTCGGGTGGGACCCGCGCTCTGGAAAAGTGGACAGGTTTTCCAGCGCTTTCTCGATGCGATCGAGAACACGAGCTGCATTGCCGGGAGTATCGTGCGCGGCGATGTAGTCGTAGAGTTCCTCGAGGTCGTGTTGCGCGTGCTCGGTGAGCAGCACCTCGAATCGCATCGGCACTACGCTTCCTTTTTACGCAGGCGCTTGATCACCTCCGCCGTCGGGACGACCTTGCCTTCTTCGATCTGCCGGTTGCCGAGGGCGAGTATCTTCAACAACGCCATCGTTTCTTGGGTTTCCTCAAACGAAGCGACGTCCTGGATAACCATCTTCGCCTCGCCGTTCTGCGTAATAACCAGTGGCTCACGCCGTTCGGCAAGCCGCCGCACGATCTCGGCCGCATTGGCCTTGAGATAGCTGATGGGTTTAATCTGTGTCGAGTACTTCATGGATTGCACCTCACTTACGATACGAGACCAAATATAGTCCATATTCAGTCCGTTAGCAAAGGATGCATTTCGAAGCCCGTCAAACGCCCCGAGATTGATCCGAATACGCGGAGCGGTGGTCGTCGCAGATACTTGCTACTTTTCGCTTTTCTATCAAACCGCTTTAGGGTTTCAGCGAAAACTGGCAAAGTCCAGCCAGCCGCAGCTGGCTGGAGAATAGTTGGTGGTGCTGGGTTTACTACCGAACTACTCTCTATTGGGGCAATTGCGCATTGCTGCGGGCTATTGTCCGCCTTGTGTATCACTTGCACCTGCCGAAACCTGTTGCGCCGCAACAGGCTGAGTTGAGAAGTATATCTTGGTAGTTGTGCGGGCCAGGTCCTCGGGACTGCCACCGTAGCTATCAATATCGAATTCAGTCTTCGTCCGCTCATAGATGTGATAGGGCTCCAACTCCCTCGCGGTGAGCAATATCGTTTTCAACTGATTCGGCCCCTGATCTTTGCATTCGCCCAAAATGATCGCGGTCTTCCTCGGGTAGGGTCGCGGGATTACCCAAACGAAGTCCACCTCGCATTCGTTGTGGGTTTGATCTTTCTTGGTGAGATCTAGGAGTCTGCGCGGCAGAAGAGTGAAACGGGGGCGTCGGAAGAGTGGCTGGATCGTTAAGGGGACATGACGACAAGCTCCCTTCTGTACGAGCCCAAGCAGCAACTACTGTCCTCGGCCCTTGAAGACTGGCTGCCCGAAGGGCGCCTGGCCTACTTCATTAGCGACACGATCGATACGCTGGATCTGGGCGCGTTTCATGCGCGCTACGCCGGGGGCGGTCCGCGCAACCAGCCGTTTCATCCGACGATGATGGTCAAGGTGCTGGTGTATGCGTACGCGACCGGGGTGTTCTCCTCGCGCACGGTGGCATAGGGGTCGCACGGTGGCATAGGGGTCGCATCTTGTATTATGACACTTCCTCCATGGCCTTGATAATGTAGCGCGGCTGACCGGGGCATGGTGAAAACCCGCCGCGTGGCCGCTTGCGGAGCGGGCAGGCCATGATGCAAGCCTGTCAAGCCAGAATGTTATATTACAAGACGCGACCCCTTTACCGCGACCCCTTTACCGCGCGCGCGACCCCTTTACCGCGCGCGCTCAGCGCTACTTGCCAGCGCCATAGTTGCGCGCGAGGTAGTCGGCGAGGAGATCGATCTGGTCGTCCTGGATAGGCGCGCCATAGACCTTCTTCATCTTCTCGACCTCTGCTTTCCAGAATGCGAGAGGCTTGTGTCGCGGTTGCGTGGTAATGTAATCAGCCGAATGACAACTCATACACTGGCCACGAGCAAGATCGGATCCTGGTCCGGTTTTCAGTGCGGCTGTCTCGGGCGGCAATTCGATCTTGAGTCCGGCGGCTGCAATCGTGCCCGTCGTAAACACGGTGGCGAGGGCCACTGCGACCAATGCGAAACGATTGGGCTTCATATAAGTGATCCTCCTAGGCCGCCGTAACATGCGTCGTCTCGACGACGTTACGCATGTAACCGGCTGGATTCCACAGCGCATCGAGCGGCTGCGATTGTCCGATCGCGTTCACCGCGCGAACCTTCAGTTCGTGCTTTCCCGGGTTGAGCGAAACCGCGGTTTGCCATTCGCGGAACGAATACTTTCCTAAGTCCTTGCCAAGCGTTGCCTCCTTCCACGTGCGGCCGCCGTCAGTCGAGAGCGCCACTTCACGAATGCCGTAACCTCCATCAAAGGCGATGCCTCGCACGCGTATTTCCTTGCCCGCCTTAAGCCTGGCTCCGTCGTTGATATTCGTAATGAACGAGCGCACGTCGAACCGGTTGATCGGCGTCGTCTTCTTGGGCGCCGTCCCAGCGGGCACGCAGGCGCACGCATTGTCGGGAATCCGATACGCCGTGGCCATCCAGAAGTTATTGAGCACTTCATCGATGACGGTGATTTCGTTCAGGTGTTTGACCCAGTAGGTGCCAAAGTAACCTGGCACGATCAGCCGAACCGGATAGCCGTTTAGCATGGGCAGATCGGCATCGTTCATCGAGTAAGCGATCATGACCTCGCCGTCCATGGCGTGATCGACGTCGAGCGCCTTGACAAAATCCGGGGTGGCCGGCAGGACTGGTCCGTCCACGCCATCGAATTTGACCTGCTTGGCCCCCGCTTGCACACCCGCCTTTTCCAAGACGGCTTTGAGCGGGACGCCGCGCCATTTGGCGTTGCCCATCGCGCCGTTGGCAAGCTGCCCGCCTGCAACGCGCGGGTCAAAAAAACCGCGGCTGTTGCCGGAGCATTGATTGACCGCGACGTATTCGATCGAGTCGAACTTTTTGAGGTCGGCCACGCTCAGCGTCAGAGGCGTATTGACCTTGCCTTTCACCTCGATCCTGAAGGTATCGAGATTGATCTCGGTCGGTATCCCCGCCAGGTGATAGCGCACAAAAAAGGCGTCGTTGGGGGTGATGATCCCTTCATTGAAAACGCCCCACGGCGTTTCCAGCTGGGGCGGCCGGCTGGTAAGGACGATCAGGGGCCGCTTCTGCGGATACTTGACCAAGGGCCGTTCACCATTGCCGATGGGCAGCATATAGGTGTCGGCTGCAAGTGCGTCCAATGCGCGCATGCCGAGTGCTGCGCTTGCTGCCAGGCCGCCGGCCGCACGCAAGAAACGCCTGCGTTCGAGCGCCCAATGAGATACGTTGTGTGGAGCTGTCATAGATCCTCCTGTAGGTAAGGTAACCACGGCCTCGCTTCAATGAAAGGGTTGGTGTTGTCAGGATCGGTCATGGCGTCCCCTCCTTGGATCGTCGGTCGTGGGTGGAACAGGGTATCGAGCTAAGCGGGTGGCTTTGCAAAGCTGGCTCGAGCCACAGCCAGTGCAGTCTTCTTCTGCGCCACCATCACCAGCGGCTTGCCCTCGCGCGAGGTCACCACCTGCCAGTAGACATTGCCCCACCAGCCGCTGGCTTCCTTCAGGGCCACCGGCTCGTCGAACGCGAATACGGTGACCATGCCGCCCTTCTCGAAGAAGGTGGTGAGGTGGTAGACGAGGTGGCCTTCGATGTCGCAGGGGCGCATCAGCTGCGGGAAGCCGGGTACGGCCTTGCTCTGGCCCAGGCCTAAGTGCTCCAGCAGCGGTCGCTCCTCCATGAAGCTGCCGCGCAGCGTGCGTTCGTAGTACTCGTGTTCGATGGCGCCGCGCACGAGCTCGGGTGGGCGCAGTGCCAGCACCGCGCCAGCGCCGCTGCCAGCCAGCAGCAGCGCCGCGATGGTGAGTTGCACGCCACGCCGCGCCAGCAGCGGCGCGTTGCGGAACAGGTGGCCCGGGGGCTGGCCCGGCTCGTACGCAAGCGCCAGCTCGGCGCGGGCGCGCAGGTCGAACTCGCTGTCGCGGGGATCTTGGTCTTGGACCATCTCAAACCTTTCGCAGCACGGCGACCGTGGTGGCGGGTGCTGTGACCGGGCCGGATGCCCGCTGCGCCCGCGCCCGCGCCGCCATCGCGGCCTTAAGCGCGTCGCGCGCCCGCGCCAGCCGCGAGAGCACCGTGCCCGGGGCGATCTCCAGCGCTTCGGCTATTTGCGCTGTCGGCATGTCGTCGAAATAGTAGAGCACCAGCACCTCGCGGTGGATCGGTGCGATGCGGCCCAGCGCCTTTACCACGTCGAGCCGGTCATCGAGGCCGGCATCGGGAGCCGGCTGGTCTGGCATGTCCTCGTCGTCCAGCGGCTGTAGCCCCGGCGTCAGATGACGCAGCGCACTGCGGCGCATGATCTGGAACAGCCAAGCCCGCGCCAGGTCCGGCTGGCGCAGCTGGCTGCGGTGCTTCCAGGCGCTGGTGTAGCAGTCCTGAACCACGTCCTCGGCCACTGCCCGCGAGCCGGTCAGTGCCCAAGCGCTGCGCAGCAGGAAAGAGTAATGCTCACGCACCCACTGGTTGTAGCGGGACTCGGCTGACTGGAACATGCGTAAAAGAGCACTGTGGCAGGCGCTTCATTCCCTGTGATACAGACTTTTTGATCAGTGTTTTCCCGGGGGGTGTCCAGGTGCACCCGCGGGTGTTTTACCGCGCTGTCATCGCGTGGCTCGTGAAGGCCGCCGATCCGCTGGCCCCGCAACACAGCCGAGGCGGCGCGCGGCTATCGCAGGAAACGGGTTGCTCATGTAGATATAAATGCTTGATTTAAAATGATTTATATGTGTCGAATGCGTTCTGTTGCCGGCCTTGAGCGGAGCTTGGGGAGCGCGATGGCCGGCTGCGCCGACTGTCCTGGAGTTACACTGGATCGTGGTCTCGTTCCCTGTCTGTCTCTCCTTCGCTTGGCGGTCCGAACGTTGTAGTAGGGATTCGCCTTCTCGCGCGCTCGGGCAGGCTTAAGGGCGGTCTCTCAGAAGCTCAAGCTGCGGTCTGCGGCGAGCGCGAGGGCCACGTAGTCGCCCATGTTCTTGTAGCAGGCTGTCTCCAGCATGTTCTCCGGGGTGACGTTGCGTCCCTTGCCGCAGGCCTCGCACACCCAGATCGGAACCTTCGCGGCAAGCAGCGCCTCCACGATGCCTTTCATCGGCGGCATGTTGAGGCCCTGAATCTTGTCGTAGACGTGCTTGTTGGCGATGGTTGCCGCCTCGCCTTGCAGCCACACCGTCACCTCGTGGCCTTGTTCCTGGGCGACCTTGGCCGCGAGCATGCCCAGCGTGGCGCGGGTGGGGTCATCGGTGCCGGCACTGACCGATACGATTACTTTCATGTGTTCCTCCTGTGGTTAAACGAATCTAGCCCTGCGGGCTCAACGTCATCTGCTCGCAGTACTCCTGCAGCTTCTCGGGCAGATCCCGCGGACAGACGCCGCATTGGCGATTGCCCGGCACCGCGTAATCCATGAATCGGGGATAGGGAAGCCGCAATTGTGCCATGAGTCGGACGAACGCCTCCAGGCCGCGCTCGCCGCCCAGTCGCGGATTGCGCTGCTTTTCCTGGCCTACGCATGAGACGCGGCGCTGGTTGTAGTCGTGCGCGGGATAGATCAGCGTCTCGTCCGGCAGCGTGAAAATCTTCTCGTGAACACTCTTGTAAAGAGCGGCCGCATCGCCGTTCTGGAAATCCGTCCGCCCGCAGCCATCGATCAAGAGGGCGTCCCCGGTGAAGACTCTGTCCGCCAACGCATAGGAGAAATGATGGTCGGTATGCCCGGGCGTGTGCAGCGGCAGCAGGCTCAGGCTTCCGACCACGAACGGTTTGCCGTCCTCCAGCCCGATGTCGGCGCACGGCAGGGCATCCGGCGCCGGGCAGGCGATGCGGCTGCCGGCCTCCTGCTTCAAGCGCAACGCGGAGGTGATGTGATCGGCGTGGACATGAGTCTCGACCGTGTAGGCGAGCTTTAATCCGAGGGAGCCGATGACGCCCAGATCTCGTTCCCAGGCCGGATACACCGGGTCGATCAGCACCGCCTGACCGGTCTCCTCGCATCCGAGCAGGTAGGTGTACGTGCTGGACAGCGGCTCGAACAATTGGCGAAAGATCATCCCCGGTCTCCAACCGAATCATGACTTGCCGGCGACCCTGCGGGTGCTTGCCACGCTCATTGCGCACTCACGAGAACCGCCTTGGCGGGATCAGGGGTCGCGTCGCCCTCGATGACAAAAATGTTCGCCGGTGAGGCCGTCTTCGCTGACAGCGTCGAGACGACTTCCCGCAGCGGCCCGATCGCCGTGCCGTTGGCCGCGCCCGCCGGGTTGGTCTTGAAGGTGGCTACCGGCGTGCGCTGGCCGCTCACATAGACGTTATAGGCGGTTTGCGGCTTGAGCTTGAAAAGGAACACTTCCAGGGAGTCCACGACGCCGAGGTTGCGCGCGACCACGAAGCCCTTGGCTTCGCCGCCCGTAGGTTTAAGCGCGATGTTGATCGGCTCGTTGTTCCCGCGCGGCACAAGGTTGGCCGTCCCGGCGCCGCTCGGCACGGCATTGGAGACGTAGACCAGCGCCTGCGGCGCTTGACCGACCGGAACGCGCGCGATCAGCGTCTTGTGATCGGGCGAGAAACCCAGGCCGTGCACATTGATCTCGCCCTTGTAGAGCGGCGAGAGCACGTCGGGACGCTGGTTGCCCAGGCGAACCTGGCCCAGTAGCGTGTTGGTGGCCGGGTTGATGACCGATACCGTGTTCGTGTTCTGATCGGCCGTGTAGACGCGATCCTTCGGGCTCGGCTCGGCCAGCGCGAGGTTGGTGCCGAGTGTGAACACCGTGGCGAGCGCCAGGGCAAGGGAAGATTTTTTCATGGTCGAGGCTCTCTTTGAGTTGAGGGTATGGGGTTACTTGGGGTCCGATGCGCCGTGGGCCTGCCGCGCGCGGTAACGCGCGAGCCAAGCCTGCATCAGCCGGATTTCGTTCTGCTGCTCGGTGATGATCCCCTGGGCCAGAGCTGCTCGGCGGGCAGTTTGCGTGCTTTCGTCGTGCATCGACATCTCTCCTCCGGACGTGGCGCCGGGACAATCAGTCCTTGACGATGTGCCACAGGTTCAGGACGTTGTCCCCTTTGCGCTCGCCAGGCTTCTGGTCTGCGGCGTAGAGATAGAGCGGCCTGCCCTCGTAGGCCCACTGCCTGGCGCCATCGTCTCGCACGATGACCGAGAAGGGATCGCCAGCCTTGCCGTCCGCAGAGGCTGCAAGAGGTGGCCAGAGCGCGGCGCACTGGCCGTTGCAAACACTCTTACCGCTGCCGGCAATGTCCTTGTCGAACGTATAGAGGGTCATCCCGGCCTCATTGACGAGGATGTCACCGCTCTTCTTGGCGGGGACGTCGGCCGCCATGGCAGGCGGGATGAAAAGCAGAACTGCCAGCCCGAGGCTTGATGCAAGTGACGTGACGCGGTTCATTGTTTCGGCTCCTTTGGTTTCAGACCGGCGCGGACGCACGCGTCCGCCGCCGGATCACATGGCATCAATAACCGCTCACGGCCAGTTTGGGGTCGATCTGCCAGGTTTCGCTGACGATCTTGCCGTCGCGATAGGTGAGCACGTAGCGTACCTTGATCGGCTGCTTGGCCTCGAACTGCACGTTGGCCGTGACTGTCGCGCCCTTGGGGTTGGCCGACTCCTCCAGCTTGTCAACGCTGACCTTCGACGCGCCCACGGCCTTGGTGAACTTCTCCCACACGCCGCGGATATTCTCCGCCCCGCTGTATGTGCCGTCCAGCGGACCGCCGACCCAGTTGAAATGGGCATTAAAGGGTTGATGAATGCGGGGGTTACATAGGGATATACGAGTACCTCTCATGGTTTATTCCAATTCATGCGAAATTCAAGGCGACGCGACGACGGATCCGCAGGGTTTCCGATCGTCCGGGGCTTTGTGCCGAGGGTCCTCTCCCCCGGTCGTGGCGTAGCCACGCCGGCGGTTTTTACCCTTTCGAACTGCTCGGCGGGTCCGCCACGTTGGATATATCCCTGCGCTTATCCGACGTTCACGACGGCCCCGTTTGTCGGGCACCTCGATGTCATTAATCGAGTATCATACTCCTTGCAGAGGGGCCATGCCCAAGAAGCCCGACCCGGCAATGACCGTTCTCGTCTCCGAGGCGCAGCGTATCCGCCTTGCACACCTGTTTGACCCGGTGCTGGCGGTTCACACCTCCGTGGTCGATCCGTTGCCGCACCAGAAGCTCGTCCTCTTCACCGAGCATCGCGACACGCTTAATTACTTCGAGAACCGCATTACCACGCTCCTCGGCCGCAAGGAGGCGGTGGTGATGATCCACGGCGGCATGGGGCGCGAGGAGCGCATGAAGGCGCAGGAGTCGTTCAAGTGTGACGCTGTCATCGAAACGTCCGATCTCCTGATATTCGACCGTTTCAAAGATGAGGCCGAAAGGGTGATAGCGAGATGAGCTGTCGGGAGAAGATAGCTTTCAGCCGAGCGAACGCTTCTTCGCCTGAGCCATCCCTGGTGTGATGCTCATGATAATAACCGGGGACAGGTCCATAGTTCCACCAAGCGGCGGGGCCGAACGACTGCCGAGGGTCGATGTGAGCCCCTCGATATCTCTCTCGAAAATCTGATCAGGTTGCGCCGTATCGCCAGCCCCTTTCGCACGAAACCCGGAAGCCGCGCCAGTGCTGGCGCGACGGCGGAAAGGACTAAAAAGGTCACAGGCCGAGCTTCCAGCCCCTTGGACAACGACCATTTGCCACGGAGCGTCACGATGGCTGCCGTCATTCCGAGGATGATTACCGTCCGAATCAAGGTGGCGAGATTGGAATTCAATCCCTCGACCCCGAATTTCCCGAAGATTGCCGTCAGCCCCGCGAAAAATGCCGAACCCAGCGCAAACCATTGCTAACTCATGACCGCCTGTCTCCTTTGATATCCGGGGAGCCATGTGCGGACGAACGTGCCTTCCGCCAAAGCCACACCAAGCCCCCGCCGACCAGTATCGCGATCAGCACGACTTCCTCGATGCGTTTGAGGTCGGTGATCAGCGCATTGATCGCCAGTCCGAATAGGTAGCCCGCTCCCGACACCACCGTGGCCCACAGCGCAGCACCGATCAAATTCAGTATGGCAAAGCGGAGCATCGGCACACGGCTCGAACCCAGCAGCACCGGGCCGGCGATTCTGAACCCGTAGAGAAAGCGGACAGTCAGTATGAACAGGGTAGCATGGCCCTCCAGCAGGTCATGAACACGGGGTTTGTGCCTTGCCAGGGCAGGAAAGCGTTCGATCAGCGCGTCGCCTTTCCAGCGGCCGATCTGGAAGGCCAGTTGATCGCCCAGCGTGCCCCCGAGCATGGCCACCAAGATCACGATGGGCAAGTCAAGCAGGCCGCGATGCGCGGCGAAGCCGGCGGCAATCAGAATGGTCTCCCCTTCCAGCAGCGTGCCGACAAAAACCGCCAGATACCCATAGGATGCAACGAAAGCGCTGATCACGTTTGCAGCCTTTGCCGATAGCTGAGGATCAGCCCTGGGCCGTCTGGTCGTTCCTTCAGGCTGAGCTCGCCACCCAGGCGAGTAGCGGCCTCCCGCGCAATGGCCAGGCCGAGGCCGCTGCCTGTGCCGGTGGCACCGGGCATCCGGTAGAAGGCATCGAAGACGCGGTCGCGTTCCGCAAGCGGAATCCCCGGGCCGTCATCGACAACCTCGATGACCGCCATTTCAGCATCGGTCGCCAGCCGGAGCGTCACCTCGCCGCCGGCAGGCGTGTATTTGATGGCGTTTTCCAGCGCGTTGCCGAGAATCAATCGTAGCGACTCCGGCGATACCCGTAATGAAAACCGGTCACTTTCCTCAAGACCCAGATCGATGCCCTTGGCCTCGGCGACAGGCAGGTATTGTGCGATCAGTTCGCGGGCCAAGGCCGATACGTCCACAACGCTTTCCGTGCTGCCGCCTGCCTGGGTCCTGGCAAGGTTCAGCAACTGCTCGGTGAGCTGGCGTGCGCGTTCGATGCCGGCCTGCAAGGGCGCAACGCGTTCGTGCATGGCCTCCAGCGAGTTCGCCTGGCGCAGATTCTGCGCCTGTACGGACAGGGCGGTCAGCGGGCTGCGTAGTTCATGGGCGGCATCGGCAATAAAGCGTCTCTGCTGGCTCATCAGGTGATTGACTCGCGCCAGCAGGCGGTTGATGGCTTGGACGAAAGGCGTGATTTCGTTCGGCAGCCCTTCCTTGTCAATGGGGCTCGGGCGATCCGCCGCTTGTGCATCCAGACTGCGGGAGAGCCGGGCGATCGGCGTAAATTCCCGGCGAACGATGCGCACAATCAGCCAGGTCAGCAACGGGAACAGGAGGAGCAAGGGGATCAGCGTTCGCAGGGCGCTGTTGATGGCGATTTCGTCGCGTGCATCGGTTGGCTGGGCGACAACGGTTTGCTCCCCCGATGATCCATCGTGAACGAAGACCCGTAGCTCCTCGCCCTTGGCGCTCAGGGTATGAAATCCGGCCGACAAACGTTCCGGCAGCCATTCCGGGCGAGGATTTCCAGGCATCCTGACGACCAGAACGCGGGACTCCGGGTCGTTGATGGCGGCATCGCCCGTGCCCGGCTGCGCGGGTTCCGCAGCACCTTTGACGGCCAGGACAGCAATCTGCCGCAGCATGTCGTCCTGGAATTCCTTGGCTTCGCCATACGCCAACATGAAGGAGGCCACGCCAGCAACCAGGCCGGACAGCAGAATGGCTGCACCAAGCATCAGCGACAGATGGCGTTGCAATGATCGATTCATGCTGCTTTATCCACCATCCAGCCGGCGCCGCGCACGTTCTTGATCACATCGGCACCGAGTTTCTTGCGCACACCATGGATCAGGAAGTCCACGGCATTGCTCTCAACCTCTTCATTCCAGCCATAAATCCGTTCCTCCAGCTCGGCCCGGCCCAGAATCGTACCGGGGCGTAACAGCAGCGCATGCAAGAGGGCGAACTCCCGTGCGCTGAGCACTTCCACGACACCCCCGCAGCGTGCCTCACGCGTGGCAGGATCGAGGCTGACCTTGCCGTTGCCCAGCACGGGCGCGGCCTGCCCACCCTGGCGGCGGACGATCGCCCGCAGTCGGGCCAGCAATTCGTTCACGTCGAACGGCTTCACGAGGTAATCGTCGGCGCCGAAATCGAGTCCCTTGATCCGGTCGTCGACGCCGTCGCGGGCGGTAATGACGATGACCGGTACCGCATTGCCGCCTTGCCGCAATCGCCGCAGCACTTCAAGCCCGTCGCGCCTGGGCAGGCCCAGGTCAAGCAGGACGGCCTGATGCTCCCCAAGGCGCAGTACGCTGTCGGCCGCTGCGCCATCCGTCACCCAATCCACGGCATAGGCGGCATCCTTGAGGGCCACTGACACCGCCTCGCCGATCATCGGGTCGTCTTCGACCAGCAGGATGCGCATCGCCCGGTCTCCTCAACCTTTACCCGCGCGCCAGAGAAACATCGTTGCTTGAAGGGCGGGGCTGATGTCTAGCTGGCCGTTGCCGGAATAGCGCGATGCACAAAAGGATGAACGCTAGCAACACCGCCGATGCGGTATAGCGGCTCAACGCCAACCCGCCGGATGCGATGGGCTTGTCCAGAAAATCTCCGACTACCGCGCCCAGCGGCCGGGTCAGGATGAAGGCGGCCCAGAACAGCACCGTGTGGGAGATTCTGGTCCAGAGGTAAGCCGCAACGACGATCAGCAACAAGGCACCGAACACGATTGCGCCGCCCTCGTAGCCGAGTCCTGCCGTATCCGCCGTCCAGTCGCCCAGCGCGGTGCCGAGCGTCTGGGAAAACATGATGGTCACCCAGTAGAACGTTTCCGATTTCGGTGATCCAACGCTATCCACCGAGACGGAACCCAGCGTTTTGTACCAGATTGCCAGAGATGCCATCAGCAGGACGAACAGCAGGCTTGCTCCACCCGCGTAGCCGATGCCGAGGGAGCGATCGGCGAAGTCCGCCAGCGTCGTGCCGACGGTGGTTGTCGCGATAATGGTCGTCCAGTAGAGGATCGGGTGAAAGCGCTTCGCCCGGATCTGGGCGGCCACAGCCAGAAGAAAGATCGCCGCGAATATCCCCGTGCCGACCAGATAGCCCAGGTTCATCGACATCGACACGGCATCACCACCGGTTTCGCCCAGGGTGGTGGCGGCGATCTTGATGATCCAGAAAATCAGCGTGACTTCCGGAACCTTGCTCAATGCCTGTTTGGTTGAATCGTCCATACGAAATCCCTGTTTGCTTGCGTTCATTGTCTCACCCAGCCTTTCTCAATCAAACCGGAAAATATCCTTCGGTAAAGGCGTTGCAGGATGTGCACCACCGGCGCGACGAAGCGGTGCTCTTCGCCGAGGGTTAACCAAGCGCTGCCGAACGCGACGAGCGCGGCTCCCAGCATGTCCAGCGGGAAATGCACACCCAGATAGATGCGCCCCCAGGCCACCGGCAAACCGAGCAGAGCCAGCGCCCAGCCGGCGACCCGGGGCTGCTCGTGCAGCAGCAGGCTGAATGCAACAGCCCAGATCAAGGTCAGGTGGTCGCTCGGGAAGGAACTGTCCTGAGCATGCGCCATCAGTGTCTGGCCGATGCCGGCCTCGATCGGCCGCGGGTGATACCAGACGAGGCCGATCAACTGGTTGATCAGCAATCCGGCTAGGCCAGATACCGTTGCAGCAACCAGTGCCTGGCGAGTAGCGGCAGACCCGCGCAGCCAGCCGAAGATCATCCCCATCGGCACAATCCAGATCAGCCCGTCGGCAAGCAGGCGGGCTGCCTCGACCACGACGCCGGAAGTGCCCGGCGCGGCGTTCAACAGGAGAAACAGTGTTTGATTCCAGTGTTCCATGTCCTCTCCGATGGGCTCAGGCCGTTTGGGGCGTTACATCCTTGCGGGTGACGCTCAGGAAAGCGACCAAGCCCAGAATGGTCGCGAGAAAGATCAGACTTGTCGTTACCGTACCCAGCCCCAACCCGCCGTTGGCGATGGGTTGCGACAGCCAATCGCCGCAAGAACAGCTCGCGCTTGGTCGTGAAGATGGAGTGGATCGACAGCGTTTTCTCGCTCGCGTACCAGAGGGCGAACGTCGCCAGCAGGGCCAGGCCGAATAAGGCCGTGGTCGTCTCCAGCGCGCCCCCGAAGTTGTCCACCAGATTGTCGGTGATGAGGGTGCCGACGATGCTGATCAGCACGACGTTTACCTAATACAGCCATGGGACGTATTTCCGGGCGCGCAACTGCATGAACAGAAATACCGAGAGCAGACCGGCCATGACGAGGGATGTCCCGGTCAGCCCGAAATTCAGGTCGAAGTTGAGGAAATCGGCCCCGGTCTCGCCGACCATGGTGGCCATGATCTTGATAATCCAGAAGTACAGCGTGACTTCCGGCACCTTGTTCAGCATTTGCATCGCTTCGTCGCGCGCAAGTATTTTCATTTGGACTCTCCCGTCGGTTGCCGTGGCGCTGGTTCGATTCAGGCGACAAGCCGGGGCAGCCACGCCGCCCCGGCATTACAGCCAGACCGATCAATCGGCCTGGTCATGGTCGTCGTCGCGGTCGGCCTTGTCCTCGGTAGCGGCGATGACCTTGCCGCTCGTCGAGTCGACCTTCACGTCCATGACCTTCTTGCCATTCACCACCTCGACATCGAAGACCCACTGGCCCTTGTGCTTCTCGAACTCGACGCGGGAGGCCTTGCCGCCGACCTGTTGCTCGGCGGCAGTGACGGCCTGGGTCAGGCCGATCTTCGCGGTTTCGATCGCCAAGGCATCGTTCTCCATCGCCTTGGCGGCATAGGCGGTGCCAATGGCGGTGGCGGAAAGCGCGGCGAGCGCGGTCAGGTAGACTGTGCGTTTCATGTTGATCACTCCTTCAAAGCACGCGGATATTCGCGTGGTGGTAAAGGTAGCGATCAAGAATTAGCGGAGAATTAGCGGCCTGCTTGATTTGAAACCGCGCCTCATGAATTGATCAGATAACAACCGTGGTACCCGCAAGCCGCGCCGGTGCTGGCGCGACGGCGGAAAAGAAAAAGGCCAAAGCAATGTCTGACCTTTGAAAAGTGGTGGAGACGAGGAGGATCGAACTCCCGACCTTCGCATTGCGAACGCGACGCTCTCCCAGCTGAGCTACGTCCCC
>JAIESJ010000125.1 GCA_019746155.1 Burkholderiales bacterium | reverse complement strand
CGCACCGGTGATGCCGGAAATCCATAGCATCCAGCACGCAAAATACAGGAATGAAGAGGCGACGAGCAGCGGACGCCGCCGCCCGATCCGGTCCGACAGCATGCCAATGCCCACCGCCGAAAAAGCGAATACGATCAGCATCACGCTTGTATGCTGGCTTGCCGCCAGCGGCGACATGCCCTGCGCATGAACCAGCAGCGGTACCGCCCATAAACCTATGAAACTCATATAGCTGCCGGACAGCCCGAAATTCACCCAGAAACCCGGCCAGGTCGCGCGGTTGCGCAATACCTCGACCAGTCCGTGATGCCAGCGTACGCCGAACGAGGTGACAGCCACGTTCGGCACTTCATCGGCAGGATAATCGCGAATCCGGCTCCAGGTCAGGGCCGCAAGCGCCAGCGACAGGATGCCGATGACAATGAACACAACGCGCCAGGACACCAGCGTGATGAGCCAGGCGAGCGGCGCGGTGGCGAGCAAGGCCCCGCTCATGCCGAAAATATTGGACAGGCCGACGGCAGTGGCAAACTGGCGTTCCGCGAACCAGTTGGCGTTGAGCTTGAGCAGACAGATAAATGCCACCGACACGCCGAATCCCACCAGTGTGCGCCCCACAGCCGCCACCGCAACCGAATCGGCGAGGCCGAAAACGATGGAGCCGATGCCGGCCACCACGCCGCCGGCGGTGAGCACGCGGCGCGGGCCCAGCGTGTCGGCCAGCACGCCCGTCGGCAGCTGCATCACCGTGTAGATGTAGAAATAGCTCGCTGCCAGCGCGCCGAGCGCCGTGCCGCTCACCTCGAACGCCTGCGTCAGTTCTTCAGCAATCGCCGCTGGCGCGACGCGATGGAAAAAAGACAGAAAGAATGCGGCGGCACCCAGTACAAACACCGTCCAGCGGATGCCGGGCGCGGTGGCGGAGTGCGGATGGATTTCCTTCATGAATTACGGGCGGCGCATCCTGAAACAAGGCCGGGAACAGGCCGGCCGCTAGCGGGCAGTCAAGGTAAAACCGATGAGTAGGGCGGCATTCCCATGCCACCAAACAGAATCACCGCAAAAATTACGGCAGACCCGGAATCAGTGCTACGGAGAATCTTCCTGGGGCTGTTGCAAATGATTGACCAGCCAGCGCGCCGTCCGCAGCAGGCGCGCATCGTCACCGCGCCGGCCGACCAGTTGCACCCCCAGCGGCAGCCCATTTTCGCCCCGCATCAGCGGCAGCGTCACGGTCGGCATGCCGCATAGGGTCCACAACGTGCAGAACACCGGATCGCCCGTGGAATCGAGCCCCCGCGGTGCCGTACCCGTGGCCGCCGGCGTCACGATGACGTCGCAACGCTGTTCGAAGAGCTCGTTCAACGCCCCGTTCAGGGCCGGAATCCTGTCCAGCGCCCGGTTATAGTCCACGGCGGGCACACGGCGTCCACGCTCGATCTGCCCGCGCAGCGACGCGCTCAGTTTGTCCGCGCCCCGCTCGTACTCCGCAGCGAAACTTTTCGCGATATCGGCTTCCATGATGGTGCGATGCCAGTCTATCGCCTGCCTGAACTGTGCGGGAAACTCGAACTCTTCGACGCGCTCGCCGATGTGTTCCACCAGTTCGGCAAAGGCTTCCTGCGTCTCTTTTTCCGCCTGCTCCCACATCGGCGTCTTGACGAAGGCGAGCCACGGCCGCAGCGGCGGATCCTGCGTGGCCGTGGCGAGCAGCGGCAAACGCGCCACGGGCCGCGTATCGGGATCGTTTTCGTCGAACCCGATCAATGGCTCGGCAATCAACGCCAGATCCTCCACGCAGCGGGCAAACACGCCGATCTGATCGAGCCAGCGCGACTGCCTGAGCACGCCGTGCCGCGAGATCAGGCCGAAGGTCGGCTTGAAGCCGAACACGCCGCAGTAGGCAGCCGGCCGGATCACCGAACCGTTGGTCTGTGTTCCCACCGCAAGCGGCACCATGCCAGCGGCCACCGCCGCCGCCGAACCGCTCGACGAACCGCCGGGCGTGTGGTCGGGGGCATGCGGATTGCGGGTCTTGCCCGGCGCATAGGTGGCAAGCTCCGTGGTCACGGTCTTGCCCATGATGACCGCGCCCGCTTCGCGCAGCCGCGCAACCAGAGTCGCATCCCTGTCAGGCATGCGCCCGGCGTGCAGCACCGTACCGTCCTCGGTGGGCATGTCATGGGTGTCGATAATATCCTTGATGCCGACCGGAACGCCGTGCAGCGCACCCACTGCCCTGCCCTCGAGGCGCCACTCGTCAGCCGCCCGCGCCTGCCGCAATGCGTGTTCCGGATCAAGAAACGCCCACGCACAAACCTTCTCATCGACTGCTCGAACGTGGTCAAGACAGCTCTGCACCAGTTCTTCCGAACTAAACAGCCCCTCGCGAATACCGCGCGCGGCATCGATGGCATGGAGCTGATTGAGCCCCGGCGTCCGCGTCACGCCGGAGTTGCGTCGTTCAGTTGGCATGGAAACGTTCCGGCAAATGTCCGGTTACTTGTAGAGCACCTGGGGCAACCACAGCCCGATGGCGGGGAACATGTAGAGCAGCACCACGGCGAACACCTGGATCGCCATGAACGGCATCATGCCGGCAAAGATCTGGTTGAGCGTCACGTGCGGCGGCGCGACGCCCTTCAGGTAGAACGCCGCCATCGCCACCGGCGGCGACAGGAACGCGGTCTGCAAATTCAACGCCACCAGGAGGCCGAAGAACAGCGGGTCGATGCCGAAGTGCGGCAGCAGCGGGATGAAGATCGGCATGAAGATGACGATGATCTCCGTCCACTCGAGCGGCCAGCCGAGCAGGAAGATGATGATCTGCGCCAGGATCATGAACTGCACCGGCGTCATGTTGAGTGAGAGCACCCATTTCTCGATGATCTCCTGGCCGCCGAGCAGCGCGAACGCCGCCGAAAAGATCGCGGAACCGACGAACAGCCAGCATACCATCGCGCTCGTCTTCGCCGTCAGGAACGAGGAATCCTTCACGATCGCGCCCAGTTCCTTCACCGTTGTCCAGACCGCCACGGCGCCCGGCCTCGCGCGCCAATGAGCGATGAAGCGGTAGGCCGCCGCGAGTATGAATCCGCCGAACGCGCCGACTGCCGCCGCCTCGGTCGGCGTTGCAAACCCGAACACGATCGAGCCGAGCACCGCGAGAATCAGCAGCGCCAGCGGAAAGAACGAGGAGAGCAGCATCTTGAACACCTCGAGCCGCTCCCAGTTCCAGAACCAATAAAGGACGGCGAGCGCGGCGATGCCGATGCCGAACATGACCCACAGCCAAGTCGGCACCGGGAGCCGTTCGGCGGACGCGGCCGCCTCCTGCCCGGCCGGTCTGGCTGCGGCCGTCTGCGCCGCGCCGGGCGGCTCCTGCGCGCCTTCAGGCTTGACCTGCTCCGCGCCGGGTGGCGGAGCGAGTTCCTTCGCTCCCTCGGCCACAGGGTTCTTGTCCGCGGAATCTTTCGCATCCGCTTCCGGCGCGCCGATGATGCCCGTCGCTTCCTCTTTCACGTCCGCCGCCAACGTACCGCCCGCCTCGACCAGCCCGGCTGTGTCGGCTTCGACCACCGGCGCAGTCGCCGCCCGATAGGCGGCCCCCAGCACTGCGACGATGAACAGCGCCGGCAGCAGCGTGACGAACAACTGCGCGAACACCGTGCGTTTCGCGACGCCGGCGCCGCTTCCGGTGAGCGCGCGCGCGAGCCCCGTCAACGCGTTGCGGCCCTGCTGCGCCAGCGTCTGCGCCAAGGGCGGAAGCGGCACGCGCCGCTCGTTCTCGGGCAGCGGCGGCATGAGTCCGGGTTTCCACTTTGCCAGCACGATGATGTAACCGAGGTAGAGCCCCGCGAGCATCAGGCCGGGGAAGAAGGCGCCGGCGTAGAGTTGCACCACGGACACCCCCGCGGTCGCGCCGTAAACGATCAGCAGCACCGACGGCGGGATCAGGATGCCGAGGCAGCCCCCCGCGGTGATCGCGCCGGCCGAGACCTTGACGTTGTAGCCGGCCTTGAGCATCGCCGGAAACGCGAGCAGCCCCATCAGCGTCACCACCGCGCCCACGATGCCGGTGGCGGTTGCGAAAATCGCGCAGGTGATGATGGTCGCCACCGCGAGCGATCCCGGTATGCGGACGGTGGCAAGATGCAGGCTCCTGAACAGCCGATCGATCAGGGCCGCCCGCTCGACGAGATAGCCCATGAACACGAACAGCGGGACCGCGATCAGCACGTCGTTGGACATCACGCCGTAGGCGCCCCGCTGCACCATGAGGTCGAGGACCTGCTGGACTGCGAGCGCCGGGTTCACGCTGCGGTAGGCCAGCCAGGCGAAGAACATGCCGAGCCCCATCAGCGTGAACGCGGTGGGAAAGCCGAGCATGATCGCCACCACGATCAGCGCCAGCATGAGCAGGCCCAAGTGGCCGTTCGTAATGTTGCCCCAGGGCATGAGCACCAGTATGGCGGTCACGATGATCGCCATCAGCGAGAAACCGAACCAGAGTTCCTTGCGCAGTTTCACTTGGCCGGCTCCCTATGCATGATCGCTTCGTCAACCTTCCGGATATCCTCGTCCGTCACGCGGACCATCTCCTTGAGCTTGTCGACGTCGACTTCCTCGACGTCCTCCTCGCGCGAAGGCCACTTGCCCTGCTTGAGGCAGATCACGCAGCGGATGATTTCGACGACGCCCTGCACCAACAGGAATGCCCCGGCGACCGGAATGACCGTCTTGAACGGATAGACCGGCGGGCCTCCGGCGGTGATATTCGAATGCTCGTTGATCGCCCAGGACTCGGCGGCATAGGTGTAGCCGGCCCAGGCGAGCGCGACGACACCGGGAATGAAGAATAAAATGTAAAGCACGAGGTCGACGGCGGCCTGCACCCGCGGCGTGAAAAAGCCGTAGAGCACGTCCCCGCGCACGTGGCCGTTTTTCGACAGCGTATAGGCGCCCGCCATCATGAACAGCGTCCCGTACATCATGATCATGGCGTCGAAGGCCCACGCGTGCGGCGCATCAAGCGCGTAGCGCGAGAACACTTCCCACGAGATGAGCAGGGTGAGGCCGACGATGAACCAGGAGAACGCGTGCCCGACCCAGGTGCTCACCTTGTCGATGAAAAGCAACAGTTTTTGCATCGCAAAAAACCTCGAATGATATGGCGGCGGGGAGGAGGTTTGCCATTATGCCACTTCCGCATCAATTCTTGATGCCCCCAAAAAAACACCATCCGGGATCGCCGGATGGTGTCTCTTGCCAGCATGCGCGGCGTCAGGACTTCTTGGCGGCAGCTTTCTTGGGCGCAAAGTAATGGTTATAGGCCATGCGCGGGCTGACCTGGGTGTCGAGATACCAGCGCACCGCGCGCTCGGCGAACTTGCGCTGCGATTCGATGACTTCCTTGAACAGCGGGTTCTTCTCCGAATACTTCGCCATGACCCCGTCGAAGATCTCGAGCTGCTTCTGCAGCACCGAGTCCGGTGTCTTGTACATGCGCACCTTGTCCTTGACCTGCAGCTCGATATGATCCTTCGAGTAACGGTCAATGGCTTTCCACGACATGTCGGCCGAGGCGGCTTCCGTGGCGTTGGCGATGATCGCCCTCAGCTTCTCCGGCAGCGCGTCGTACTTCGTTTTGTTGAACAGGATCTCGAACTGCTCGGCACTCTGGTGATAGCTTTGCAGCATGAAAACCTTGGACACGTCGGGGAAGCCCAGCAGCCGGTCGGAGGTGGCGTTGTTGAACTCGGCCGCATCCAGCAGGCCGCGGTCTATCGCCGGCACGATCTCGCCGCCGGGCAGCGCGTTCACCGCCGCGCCCAGGCCGGTGAAGAGGTCAATCGAAATGCCCACGGTGCGGTACTTGAGACCCTTGAAATCGTCCGGCTTGGTGATCGGCTTCTTGAACCAGCCGAGTGGCTGCGTCGGCATCGGCCCATAGGGGAAGGACACCACGTTGGCGCCGATGGATTTGTACACTTTTTCGAGCAGCTCCTTGCCGCCGCCATATTTGTGCCAGGAGAGCATCATGTTGGCGTCCATGGCGAAGGCGGGGCTCGATCCCCACAGCGCCAGCGCGTTCTGCTTGCCGTAGTGGTAGACCAGCACGCCGTGCCCGCCGTCGAGGGTGCCCTTCGACACCGCGTCGAGCAGGCCGAAAGCCGGCACCACCGCACCCGCCGGCAGCACCTCGATCTTGAGGTCGCCGCCCGTCATGTCGTTCACCTTCTTGGCGAAATCGAGCGCGTACTCGTGGAAGATGTCTTTCGAAGGCCAGGTGCTCTGCCAGCGCATGGCGATCGGTCTGGTCTGCCCCTTGGCGATCATCGGGAAGCCGGCAATCGCGGTGCCGGCCGCTGCCGCGGTCGCGCCGGTCAGGAATTTACGGCGGGATGTGCTGGGCTTCGATTCCACGGATTTTTCTTCGAGCGGTTTCTTGATCATTTTTTCCTCCTAAGGCGTGATTACGGGAAAACAACGATACAGCTTGTCAATAATACTGAGAGTTACACAGCAAAGCATTTGTCACATTTTTTATGAGGACAGGAGGACTGGATTTCAGGATGTGCAATGCTTTTCTGCTTGTTGGTAATCGTATACCTGAGTGGCCGCAAAATCAAGCTTACAGCCGCCTCACATGAACTTATATAAAGTAGCATCTAAGGCTTACAAAATGCTTACTGGGTGGGCTTAAGCGCGGTGCGGGAGCCGGCCCGGCCTGGAGAAAAATCACCCAATCCTTATATGTAGTACAACAGCAGGTAGGCGAGGAGCAGTACCATGACCCACAGCGCCATGCTGCCGGTCGGCCAGGGGCTCCCCGCCCCCATCGCGCCAAACTGTTGGAGAATCCACCCGCCCCACAGCCCGGCCTGGCTGCGCACACCGGCTTCAAGCTTATGGCCGGCCCGGGAAAGCCCGGCCACCGACTCGCGCGCAAGCTTGCGGCCCGGCTCACGATACAGCCAGTCGACATCCAGCGTTATCGTGAGCGTGCGGCGCAAATAGTTAAGCATCACGAAAAACGCCAGCCCGGAAAACAGCAGCAACTGCAGTTGCGTGACCACGTGCGCGCCGGTATAGGGTTCGTAGTGCACCGCGTACGGCAGCAGCTCATAGAGCGGCGCCGGATACACGCCGAGCACGATGCACAACGCGGCAAACAGCAACATCGCCAGCTGCATGTTGCGCGGCGGGTCCGGCGGGCGTAATCCCGAGTCCCTCTGGAAGAACACGAACCACGGAAACTTGATGCCAGCGTGCAGGAACACGCCGGCCGAGGCCGCGGCCAGCATCAGCCATACGTAAAACAGATGTTCGTCGGCCGCCGACTGCGAAATCATCGACTTGCTGATGAAACCCGAAGTCAGCGGAAACGACGAGATGGCGAGCGCGCCGACGATGCCGCATATCGCGGTGACCGGCATGCTCTGGAACAGTCCGCCGAGATCGGTGCATTTGCGTTTCCCGGTCATCAGCAGCACCGATCCTGCCGACATCAGCAGCAAAGCCTTGTAGATGATGTGGGTGAAAGCATGGGCCGCGGCGCCGTTCAGCGCCATTTCGGTGCCGATGCCGACACCCGTCACCATGAAACCGACCTGGTTCACGATGCTGTAGGCGAGAATGCGGCGCATGTCGTTCTCGAGCAACGCGTAGACGATGCCGTAGAACGCCATGAACAGCCCGATATAAATCAGCAGTTCGGTCCCGGGAAAACCGCGCAGCAACACATAGACCGCAGTCTTGGTAGTGAACGCCGACAGGAATACGGTGCCGCTCCACGACGCTTCAGGATAGGCATCGGGCAGCCACGCGGACAGCGGCGGCGCGCCGGCATTGATCAGAAAACCTGCCAGTATCAGCCAGTGCGCCGGTGAATCGAGCGTCATGCGCTGAAACGCGATCGATCCGAATTCGGCGACATGACCTGCGATGCCCGCCATCAGGATCACGCCACCCAGCAGGTGGATCATCAGATAACGCAGGCTGGCGCGGTACGCGCTACCCTTACCCGCACTCCAGATCACCAGCGTGGAGCCGATTGCCATCAGCTCCCAGAACACAAACAATGTGATGAGATCGCCGGCCAGCGTCACGCCGATTGCCGCGCCGGCATAGATCAGGGCCGCCGGCAGTTCAAGCGGATTTTTCTGGTTGAGCGCGAACAGCGCACCGCCGAACGCCATGACGGCGAAAATGGCGGCGAACAGCCGCGACAACCTGTCGCCGGAAATCAGCGCCAGCTGGTAATCGAGAAAGGGGGCGCTCCAGGCCACACCATCGGGCACCTGCCACACCAGATACAGCGCCACCGCCGGCACGATGAGACTCGCCGCGGCACGCGCGGTCCCGCGCAACGCCACCAGCAGCAGCGCGCCCGCGATCAGCACCATTCCGGGATGCAATACCACGCTAGTCATCGCGTTCCCCGTAATACGTGTCGGGCCGCTTGAGCACCAGGCCGATCAGCTTGGCGACCACGATCATCGCTGCGCACGTCGTAAAACCGTACCAGGCGTTGAAACCGAAAGCGCCGTCGATGCCGAAATGCGCCTCGTGCTCGATGAAAAATTCAGCCGCTACGGTCACGGCAAGCACCGCGATGAAAACCCGCCACAGCTTCCTGATGGTGTCCGGGCGTGTGAGCCAGTGCTGTTGCATGATCAAACTCCCGCCAGCTGGCGCGCCAGCGCCAGCGGGACTTCAGGGAAGAAAAACAGGGTGATCGTGCCCAGCGCGGTCAGGGTCAGCGCCGCCACCATGGACCATGGCGCCTCGCCGTGCGCGTGCTGTTCGCCAACGGGCGGCGCAACGAAGAACGCGCGATAGACAATGGGCAGAAAATACCCGGCATTGAGCAGGGTGCTGGCGACGATGACGAACACCGCATCCCACTGCCCGGTCGCCATTGCGCCCTGCAGGATGTACCACTTGCTGATGAAACCGGCCGCTGGCGGCAGTCCGATCATCGACAGCGCGCCGACGGCGAATGCACCCATGGTCCACGGCATGCGCCGGCCGATACCGGCAAGCTGACTGACCTCGGTCTTGTGCGCGGCGGTGTAAATCGCGCCAGCGGCAAAAAACAGCGTGATCTTGCCCAGGGCGTGCGCCGCGATATGCAATGCCGCGCCGATCACCGACAAGGGCGTAAGCAGCGCTGCCGCCAGCACCACGTACGACAGCTGGCTGACCGTCGAATAGGCAAGCCGGCGTTTCAGGTTGTCGGCACGCAACGCGACGATGGAAGCGACGATGATGGTGAAACCGGAAATGAACGGCAGCCAGTCCACGCTCCAAAGCCCGGAAATCTCCTCGACGCCGAAGATATAGACCACCACTTTCACCACCGCGAACACGCCGGCCTTGACCACCGCCACCGCGTGCAGCAGCGCCGAGACCGGCGTCGGCGCCACCATTGCCGCCGGCAGCCAGCGATGCACCGGCATCACTGCGGCCTTGCCGATGCCGAATATATACAGCGCAAGCAGCACGCCGAGCATGGAATCGCTTACCTTGCCGTGGAGTATGCCCCCCCTCTCGAAGTCGAGCGTGCCGCTGACCTGCCAGGTCCAGATGATCGCCACCAGCAGAAACGCGATCGAGGTGCCGACGAGCAGTCCCAGGTAAACGCGTCCGGAACGTTTCGCCTCTTCGGTGCCAGCGTGCGTCACCAGGGGATAGGTGATCAGCGTCAGCGCTTCGTAGAACACGAACAGCGTCAGCAAATTGCCGGCGAAAGCGATACCGACCGCGCTCGCCAGCGCGCCGGCAAAACAGACATAGAAGCGCGTCTGGTGCTTCTCGCCGTTGGCGCGCATGTAGCCGATCGAGTACAGGGAATTGACGATCCACAATCCCGACGCGATGAGTCCGAACAGCATGCCGAGCGGCTCGACTTTGAATTTCAGGGAAAGTCCCGGCATCATTTCCAGCAGCGCCGCCTCGGGGCGCTCTCCTGCCAGCACCAGCGGCGTCAGCGACGCCACCAGCAGAAACAACAGACCCGCGGTTACCAGCGTGATGGTCTCGCGCAAGTTGGGCGCGCGATGCGCCGCAGCGATCAGCACCGCGCCGGCGAGCGGCACGGCGAGCGCAAGAAGGAGGGTCGCGCCCGGATTCACCGTATCCCCTGCAGCAGGGTCGCCGCAGCCTGCGACGCCCCATCCACGGTGAGCGAAGCGTCGAGACCGAAATAAATGCACCCCGCGATCATCAGCCATGCCGGAACCAGCATTTCCAGCGGCGCTTCCTTAAGCTTCACGATCCCCGGATCCGGTTCGCGGAAATACGCGGCCTCGACGAAGCGCCAGACATAGATTACCGCCAGCAGCGAACTCAGCACGATCGCGAGCGCGATCCACCACTGGCCGCTCTCCAGCGCCGCCAGCACCAGATACCACTTGCTGACGAAACCCACCGTCGCCGGCACGCCGATCAGGCTTAAGCCGCCGAGCACGATGCCGAACGAGGTCACCGGCATGACGCGCGCGATGCCGCGGATATTGTCGAAGCGCACGCCGCCCAGTCGCAATGCAATGCATCCCAGCAACATGAACAGCGCGCCCTTGGTCAGTGCATGATTGAAAAGATGGACGATGCCGGCGGTCAGACCGGTTACGGAATCGAAGCTGATCCCCAGCGTAATGTAGCCGATCTGCGCCACGCTCGAATAGGCGAACAGGCGTTTCAAGTCGGCCTGGAAAATGGCGATGGCAGAGGCGATGAACATCGCGGCAAGCGACAGCAGGAGCAGGATCTTGCCCATCGGCAAAGCGGCGAACACCGCGCTCGCGCCGAACACCGAAAAATAGAAGCGCAGCAGCACGTAGACCGAGACCTTGGTCGCGGTCGCGGCGAGAAACGCGGTGACGGCGGACGGGGCGTAGGCGTAGGCGTTGGGCAGCCACACGTGCAGCGGGAACAGCGCGAGTTTCAGGCACACGCCGACGGTAATGAACGCCAGAGCCGCCAGAACCGGGCGCACTTCGGTGACGTCCTGCAGCCGCGCCGCCATGTCGGCCATGTTGAGCGTGCCCGTCATCAGATACAGGAGTCCGACGCCGATCACATAGAAGGTGGCGCCGATGGTGCCCATGATCAGGTACTGATACGAAGCCATCAGCGCCCGCCGGTCGCGCCCCATGGCGATCAGCACGTAAGTCGAAAGCGAGGAAATCTCGAGAAACACGAACAAATTGAACGCGTCACCGGTGGCGGCGATGCCGAGCAGGCCGGCCAGGCACAGCGCATACATGGCATAGAACAGGTATTGCTGTTCGCGCGGCACTTCGGCGCCGATGCTGGCGCGGCTGTAGACCACCACCACCGCGGCGATCAGCGACACCAGCACCAGCAAGAAAGCGTTGACACGGTCGATGCGGTATTCGATCCCCCACGGCGGCGGCCAGTTGCCAATCGCATAGGAAATGACGCCGCCGTCGGCCACCTGCGCCAGCAAGGCGAGCGAAATATACAGCCCGGCCCAGCTTACGGCGACGGCCAGCAGCCAGGCGAGGGTGCCGCGCCGCGCGAGCACCATGACGGGCGCGGCAATCAACGGCAGCACGACCTGCAGAATGGGAAAATGCGGGGTAATCACGCTCGGTTCGTTTTTTGTATCAGCGCGGATCGGTAATCGCCGTTTCGTCCTGTTCCAGAATTTCGTCTTCTTCGATACTGCCGTAGGCTTCGCGGATGCGCACCACCAGCGCGAGCCCCAGCGCGAGCGTCGCCACGCCGACCACGATTGCGGTCAGGATCAACACGTGCGGCAGCGGGTTGGAATAGACCCTGAACTGCTCGGCGACGATCGGCGCGGTGCCGCCGATCAGCTTGCCGGGCGCGATGTAGAGCAGATACACCGAAGTCTGGAAAATGCTGAGTCCGACCAGCTTCTTGATGAGGTTGCCGCGCGCGATGATGATATACAGGCCGGTGATCGCGACGAAGATCGTGATCCAGTAGCTGAAATGGCCGGCGATATTCACGCGTCGTCCCGATTATCGCCGCCGCGGCCGGCGAACATGTAGAAGATCTTCAGCATGACGCCCGCAACCGTGATCAGCACTCCGATTTCCACCCAGAAGATCCCGCGGTGCTGGCCGGCCACCGGGTCGCGGTCGAGCACGAAGTAATCAAGGTAGTTGCCGCCCAGCAACAGGCCGGCCACGCCGACGCCGGCATAGATCAGCACGCCCGAAGCGATCATGATCTCGACCAGCCCGGAGGGCACGACAGCGCGCGCCGCCGGCAAACCATAGATGATGCCGTAGAAAATAATCGCCGCAGCGATGATCACGCCGGCCTGGAACCCACCGCCCGGCCCGAAGTCGCCATGGAACTGCACATAAAGCCCGAACAAAATCATTAATGAAATCAATAACTTAGATACAACCCGCAGTACCAGGTAGTCTTTCATGACCGCTCTCCCTTGCCGCGCCCGCGCAGGCGTCGCAGCAGCGCGATCACGCCGATGCCCGCCGTGAACACCACAGTAACCTCTCCCAGCGTATCGAAGCCGCGGTAGCTGGCCAGCACCGCGGTAACGACGTTGGGCACCCCGGTTTCGCGGGGACCGTCGTTGATGTAGCGCGGCGCGACGTGCCGGTGGATCGGCGCGTCGGGATCGGAAAAGGCCGGCAGGCCGAGCGTGCCGTAGACCAGCGCCGCGCCGGTGGCAATCGCCACCAGCAGCGGCAGGAACGGCTTGTGCAGCGGCTTCATTTCCTCGCTCTTGCTCAGATGCAAGGCACCGAGAAACAGCACGGTGGATATCCCCGCGCCTACGGACGCTTCGGTCATCGCGACATCGACGGCGTCCAGAGCCACCAGCACGGTCGCCATCAGGAAGCTGTAGATGCCGCCGAGGATGACGACCGCGAACAGGTTGCGCTGCCCGGCGATCACCACCGTGACCGCGGCCATCATGACGAGCAGCACGACGACGATTAAGGCTTCGATGACGGACTTCCTTCTTCAACGAGCAGCGGCTTGAGGCCGCGTGTGAGGGCCGCTTTCGCCAGAGCATGAGTCGCGGCAGGACTGGTAAAGAGAATCAGCAGACCGATGATCAACAGCTTGACCGCGATCAGCGTGAGTCCGGCCTGGAGTATGAGGCCGAACAGAATCAGGCCCGCGCCCAGCGTATCGGTCACGCTCGCCGCGTGCATGCGCGTATAGAAATCGGGCATGCGTACCAGCCCCAGGCCGCCGATGGCGCAGAATATCCCGCCACTGACGAGGCACGCCCAGCTCACGATGTCGACGACCAGGTTCATTGCGCGCGCCCGTTGTTGCTGTCGCCCGGCTCGCCCAAGTCGCCGTACTCGAAATACTTGAGCACCGCGATGGTGCCGACGACGTTGAGCAGGCCATAGACAATGGCGAGGTCCAGGAACTCGGGGCGGCCGGTCAGGAACCCGATCACCGCCAGCAGCAGCATGGCGATGGTACCGACGGTGTTGGCGGCCTGTGCGCGGTCGAACACGGTGGGACCGAGGAATGCGCGCGTCAATGCCAGTGCAAGCGCGGCCAGCAGCGCCGCGGCAGCAGCCGTGAACATCAATGCCCCCCCTCGAACCTGGTCACGCGCCGGTCCATTTCCCCCTGCTCTAGTCCCGCGGCACCCTCGCGCGTCAACGCATGCACCAATATCTCGCCGCGTTTGACGTCGACCGAGATCGTGCCTGGCGTGAGCGTGATCGAATTGGCATAGGTCACCACGCCGACCGTCGTTTTCTGCGACGTCTTGACGCGGACCAGGTTGGGACTGATCGGCAGACGCGGATTGAGGATGATTTTGGACACATCCCATGCGCTTTTCACGATCTCGATGATGAGCCACGGCCAGTACGTGAGCGCGCGCCAGCCGAGATGAATCGGATGGCCCTCGTGATCGACCAGATCCATGCGGCGCGCGAGCGCCACCACGGCGATGGCGGAGACCGCGCCGGCGGTCATCAGGAACGCAGTGAAATATCCCGACAGCAACAGCCAGAACGCATACAGCACCAGTGCAGAACTCAGTGCGTACAACTCGTCCTCCGTACGTATCACATCCGGGTTTTCACGCCACCGATGGGTATTGACTTTGTCCAGGCCGATGCCGCTTGAATATCAATGCATCCGGAAGTGCAAGGCAACCCGGATTTTACGAGGGAAACATCGGACGAACAAGTCGCGCATCCTCATGGCCCGCGCGGAACGCGTCCGACGCACGCCGCAGCGCGGCAGATTGGCTCCAAGCGTTTTCCATGGGTCTACCGCGACGATGCCGCTAACCGCTCCGTGAGCGCATCAGTACACGCGCATCACCGCTTTCTCCAGTTCGACCGTGCCGAAGAGCACTGCGGCGCACGCCACGATACGCGACCACGCCGTGGCGTCGATGCCCGCGGTTCCGAACCAGCCCTGCATGAAAACGGCATAGCTGAACAGCAGTTGCATGGGGAGCAGCACCGCAATGGCAATCAGCACATAGCGGTTGCCGAACAATCCCTTGCGGGAAAGCACCGAGGCATAGACGTAGCGACTGTTGAAAAGGTACGCCATCTCCCCCACCACGATCATGTTGACCGCGACGGTGCGCGCCGCCTCGATGCTCATGCCCCGTTCCAGTTCCCACAAGAACAGCCCGAAACACGCGCCCACCAGCAGCACCGATACCAGCACAATGCGCCACACCAGAAAGCCGGAGAGCAGGGGCTCGCGCGGGTCGCGCGGCGGGCGCCGCATGACGTTGGCCTCCGCCGGCTCGAACGCGATCGCCAGCGACAGCGTCACCGTGGTGATCATGTTGACCCACAATATCTGTACCGCGGTAATCGGCAGCGCCACGCCGAGCAGGATGGCGAGCACGATCACGCCGGCTTCGCCACCGTTGGTCGGCAGAATGAACAGAATCGCCTTCTTCAGATTATCGTAAACGGTGCGACCCTCTTCGACGGCATGCGAGATGGAGGCGAAATTGTCGTCGGCGAGTACCATCCCGGCGGCCTCCTTCGCGGCCTCGGTACCCTTGATGCCCATCGCCACTCCGATGTCGGCGCGCTTGAGCGCTGGTGCATCGTTGACCCCGTCGCCGGTCATGGCCACGATATGACCCTCGGACTGCAGCGCCTGCACCAGTCTGAGTTTGTGCTCCGGGCTGGCGCGGGCAAACACGTCGACCTTGCTCGCAACACGCCGCAGCGCGGCCGGGTCCATGGTTTCGATCTCCGCACCTCCGATCGCCCGCGCGCCATCGCCGATGCCCAGTGCGCGGCCGATCGCCCGGCCTGTCGCCACATGGTCGCCGGTGATCATCTTGACCCGTATGCCTGCGGCACGGCACTGCGCCACGGCCGCCACCGCCTCCTCGCGCGGCGGATCTATAATCCCGACGACGCCGAGCAACACCAGCCCCTGCTCCACGTCGCCGAATGCCAGCTCTCTCGCTGAATCGGAAAGCGGCCGGACCGCCAGCGCCAGCACCCGCTGGCCGGAATCGGCGAGTTCTTCCACGCGACGGTGCCACGCGCGCACGTCGAGCGGCCGCGCCTGCCCACCCCGGCGCTCGAAGGCGCACATCTCGAGTACCCGCTCCGGCGCGCCCTTCACGTACGTGTAGACGTGCCCCGCGTGGTCGTGGTGCAGAGTGGCCATGAAACGGTGTTCGGATTCGAACGGGATGGCATCGGTACGCGGAGCGGACTTGTGCTCAAACCCCAGGTCGAGCCCGGCCTTGAGCGCGAGCGTGAGCAGCGCGCCTTCGGTCGGGTCTCCTTCCAGATACCAGGCGCCGCCGCGCTCGGACAACGCCGCGTCATTACACAGCAGGCCGGCTCGCGCGAGATCGATCAAGTCCGGGCAATCGGGCGGGTGCACTGCACCGCCTCCGACTTCGAAGCCGCCGTGCGGCGCATAGCCCACGCCGCTCACCGCGTATGTCGCGTCGGCAGTGATGACGCTTTGCGCCGTCATCTCGTTCCTGGTGAGCGTGCCGGTCTTGTCCGAACAGATGACGGTCACCGAACCCAGCGTCTCCACCGCGGGAAGACGCCGGATGATGGCGTTGCGCTGCGCCATGCGCTGCACCCCCACCGCCAGCGTAATGGTCATGATCGCCGGCAGCCCCTCGGGGATCGCGGCAACGGCAAGCCCCACCACCGCGAGGAACATTTCATCCGCGGCGTAGTTGCGCACCAGCATCCCGAAGGCAAAGACCGCTGCAGACGCGCCGAGGATAACCAGCGTCAGCCAGCGCGCAAACATGCCCATCTTGCGTATCAGCGGCGTGGCCAGTTCCTGCACTTCGCGCAGCATGCCGCTGATGCGCCCGATCTCAGTGGCATCGGCAGTTGTGACCACGACACCGGCGCCATAGCCGTAGGTCACCAGCGTCCCCGAATAAGCCATGCAGGCCCGGTCCGCGACCGGCGCGGCGGCATCCACCGCTGACAACGTTTTTTCCACCGGTTCCGACTCGCCCGTGAGCGCCGCTTCATCGATGCGCAGCGTCTTGACTTCGATCAGACGCAAGTCGGCGGGCACCTTGTCCCCCGACGCCAGGATCACCACGTCACCCGGCACGAGTTGTTCGGCGGGAATGGTCTCGCGTCTGCCGTCACGCAACACCGCCGCGTTAAGCGACAGCATATTGCGGATCGCATCGAGCGCCTTCTCCGCCTTGCCCTCCTGGATAAAACCGATCACCGCGTTGATGATCACCACCCCCAAGATGACGCCGGTGTCGACCCAATGCCCGAGCGCAGCGGTCACCGTGCTCGACGCGAGCAGCACATAAATCAACACGTTGTGGAATTGCAGCAGGAAACGCGCGGCCGGGCCGCGCCGCGGCGGCGGCTTGAGCCGGTTGGGACCGAAGAGTTCGAGCCGGCGACGGGCCTCGGCGTCGCTCAGGCCGCCTGCGGTTGCGTCCAGTTTCTCCAGGACCTCACGCTCCGGCAGCGCGTGCCATGCCACGTCTTGCCGTGGTTCATTCATCACAGCGGTAGTACCGGTATTTGCATTCGTTGATGAGACCAATTCCCTGTGATACCTGATACGATACGAGGTTTTTACAACCTTGCAGCCGGGCAGCCAGCGATCCCGCTTCGACGCGCACAGTGCCTGCGCGCGCGCTGCTTATCGGGGATCAGTCGGCACATTCAAGCTCGCGAGGTAATCCACCAGGGCCTGCAGTTCTTCCTCGGGCAACGCAGCGTACGACTGCTTGATTCTGACAACACCCGCCGAGAGACGCGGCCTCACCCTGTCCGATGCGACAATCCAGTCGCGAATGGCGTCTGGCGCCAGCCGCTGCCCCACGCCGTCGAGCGGGCTGCGCGGGTTGCCCTGCCCGCCGATGGCGTGGCAGCCGGCGCAACCATTCCGGTCATACGCAGTCCGTCCCGCCACAGCGCGCGGCGTCTGCGATCCCCGCAGGTCAAGCCGCGCATCCTGCCGTCCCGGTGCGTTCTGCACCAGGCTGAAAGCAGCCGCAAGGCCCACGACGATCACGGCGGTCAGTGCCGCCAGGCTTTTTGCCAGCAATTCACGCATTGCTCTAGACCCATTCGAAAAGTTCACTGTGAATTTTCGTGGACCGGATGCCGAGCGCCGCAAACCACTTTTCGGCGCACTGCGTCATCGCGGTGGGTCCGCAGACGAAGTAATGCAACTCACCGCGGTTCGCGGGCAGGTGCCGGTCCAGCATGGCCTGCGTGAGCATTCCGCGTTCGCCACACCAGTCTTCAGGCGGTTCGCCCAGGATATGGACAATACGCAGATTCAGCCGTCCGGCGAGGGCATCCAGTTCCTCGCGATAGAGCGCCCGTTCCCAGCGCCGGTTGCCGTAGAACAACACCAGCGGCCACCGGTCGCCGCGGTCGGCAAGCGTGCGCAGCATGCCCATGATCGGCGCGATGCCGACGCCGCCCGCGACAAACACGTAGCCTGGCGCCCGGGGATGCCGGTCTGTCGAGAAAGCGCCGTAAGGACCGTCGAGAAAAGCCTTCTGTCCCGGCGGTGCGTTCATCACCGAATGGGTGAAATCGCCGACGGCCTTGATGCCAAATTCGATGGCCCCGGCGCGCGCGGCGCTGGAGGCGATGGAGAATGGGTGCTCCTAGAGCGCGAACGGAGAGGCGCCCAGCGTCAGCCATACGAACTGGCCGGGCTGGAACCGTATGCCCTCGTGCCCCTCGGGCTCGAGGGCCAGGGTATAGGCGTCGCCCCGTTCGCGCCGCACCTCGGCCACGCGGTACGGGTTGCGCAGCATTCGCCAAGGCCTGACCACACGCACATGACCGATGAGCGCGATCCAGAACAGGCCATAGCCGGTCCATAGCGCCCGCTTCCAGTCCGTGCCGACATAGTACCCGGTGCCGATCACATGCCAGAGCGCGAGGGCAAACGCGATGGCTGCGACCAGCGCATGCGTCCAGCGCCACAGATCATAATCGATTCCGAAGCCCCGCCGGGCAAGCGAGCTCGCGACAAGGAGCACGAACAGCACGATCGCCACCCGGCCCGCGGACATGTGAGCCGGCGCATCGAGCGGGTTCGCGGCGCCCAGCGCCGCCGGATTATCGATACGGATAATGAGATAGTGCAGAATTGCAATCGCAAGCGCGAAAATCGCGAGAAAGCGGTGGAAGTAGTAGATGATGTCGATCCCGAACGGCATCGTCGCGCGACGGAACCGCGCGGTGAGAATGAACTGCACGCCCATCATCGCGAGTGCCGCGAAGCCCAGCGCCATCGCGAAATCCCACCAGAACCCGCCGGGCGGCGGCACCGGGCCGAGGAGCAGTACGAAGAGCGGCGCCGTCACCACGACCAGATAGGCGCCGAGCCAGGAGACTGCCGACAGCAGCGGGTTCATTGGAAGTTACTTCACCACCGTCACCAGCGCCGAGACCTCGCCGCTCCTGAGCGGCGATTGCACGTGGACAAGGTGTATGGCCCGATCGTAACCGGCCTTCCAGCGCGCGACCGCGTAGCGCGCCGCCCGAGCGCTCGCCGCGGACCCGTCCACGGCTACGAGAATATCCTTGCGCATTCCGCGCACTCGTCGTTTCGGCATGCGGTTCCTTGCTGCAACTGATTGTATTCAAAAACCGGTTGCGCCGCGGCTAGGAGTCTGCGCGGCAGACTTCTTCCGGCAATGTCTGCGCCATCGCAAGCGTCGCAAAAATCATCGCCGCCAACCCTAACCATCTTATCTGTCGCATTATTGCTCTCCTTTTCTTGTTGACTTCCTTCGACGAAAAACAGGCGACAAACCTGATGGTTCTAACATAATCCCGCAGCGCGAAGCGTTGTTTGACGCAAATCAACAGATGGTTGTGTTCCCGCGTGTTCATGCGGCCCGCAAAGCGAATCGAAGATCAACGCTCCACGGGGAGCCCATGTCCCGCGTAAAGCTCCTCGATCTCTCGCGCGAAACGCCGCTCGAGCTCCGGACGCTTCAGTTTCATGGTCGGCGTGAGGAGTCCGTTCTCGATGGCCCATGGTTCCAGCGTGAGCCACCTCGCGGTCCGTGTCACCCCGGCGCAAGCGCACCAGAATCTGTTGATACTGAAACATCTCGAATCTCCGGCGACTCACCGCAGCCTCCCCAGACAAAAAAAGCTGAAGAATAGCGGCACCGCATCAATCCGAGATGTCCGTCACCCTCTTTGGCTGGCTCCTTTATCCCGAAAACGCAGTGGCTCCTATAGTTGAAACTGGCGCCTGAAGCGGCTGCGCGCTGTCGGCGCCGCTCCAGGCTACGCCCTGCGCGCCACCGACAGCGCAAAAGAATCAACCGAATACCGGATCACCTTTTTGCATAACCTTGACGCACACAACTAAAACGGATGCCAGACGATACCTAAGGTATGGGATTCAAACCATGATCTTTCGGAAGATTATGAAACCTCTGCCGCGAGTGGGCGGGTTCCCTCTCGTACCAGGAAATCCATGAAAACGCTCGCGGTGAGGCCAAGCCGCTTGCCGCCCAGATACACCGCGTGCCACATCCTGCGCAGGGGAAGTCCTTCGACCTGGAGAAGCGAAATGCGCTTGGTTTCCAATTCCAGTTTCAAGCTGCTCAGTGACAGTACAGACACCCCCAGGTTCGCCATGATGGCCTGCTTGATAGCCTCGCCGGAACCCAGTTCCATGTATGGTTGTAGCGAAAGCCCATGCTCCGCGAACAGCCGCTCAGTCGCGCTACGAGTTCCCGAGCCGGGTTCGCGCAACAACAAACGTTCGCTGGCGAAGCGATCAAGCTGAATGCTCCTTTCCCTCGTCAAGGGGTGCTCCGGATGGGCCGCCATCACCAGGGGGTTCTCCATGAACGGTTGTACCACCAAGTCCAAATGTTCGGGTACTTGGCCCATGATCACGAAATCGTCGTGGTTGCCCAGAAGCCGTTCGACGACGCGCGCGCGGTTGGTGACGGTGAGTTGCGGCTGCACTTGCGGGTACTCCCGCAGGAAGCGTCCCAGAAAATGGGGCATGAAGAACTTGGCGGAAGTGACCACCGCCACCTTCAGCGGTCCGGCCACCTTGCCCTTCATGTCCACCAGTGTGCCCGAGAGGGCTGTGAGTCGGGTCATCACGGCCACGGCGGCTTCGTAGACCTCATCGCCGGCACGGGTGAGCAAGAGCTTCTTGCCGACCCGCTCGATAAGCGGCAGGCCCATGCTCTCTTCCAATCGCTTGACCTGGATATAAACGGCTGGCTGGGTCAGATGCAGTTCCTCCGCCGCGCGGGTGTAACTGCGGTGCCGGGCCACGGCCTCGAAAAGGCGGATCTGTTGTAGGGTCCAGTGATGGATCATTTACAAATGTATAGTCATATCATTTCTAATATTAAGTTCTATTTATTACGATAAATCTCTAAAGTCAACCCTGTGCAATATCACCAATGGGTTGCGTATGCATGGGGGCGGGGCCTGACTTGCCCTCCAACCTCCATGCATAGCTGTCACTCTATAAGGAGTCGAAACATGGGCAAAACCTACGAAGCGGGCGTTAAAGAGTATCGCAAGACCTACTGGACCCCGGACTACGTGCCGCTGGATACCGACCTGCTCGCCTGCTTCAAAGTCGTCGCCCAGTCGGGCGTGCCGCCCGAAGAGGCGGCGGCGGCGGTAGCCGCCGAGTCGTCCACCGGCACCTGGACCACGGTGTGGACCGATCTGCTCACCGACCTCGACTACTACAAGGGTCGCGCCTACCGCATCGAACCGGTGCCGGGCGACCCGAGTGCGTTCTACGCCTTCGTCGCCTATCCGATCGATTTATTCGAAGAAGGTTCGGTCGTGAACGTGCTGACCTCGCTGGTCGGCAACGTCTTCGGCTTCAAGGCGATCCGCAGCCTGCGGCTCGAGGACGTGCGCTTCCCGATTGCCTACGTCAAGACCTGCGGTGGCCCGCCGAACGGCATCCAGGTCGAGCGCGATCGCTTGAACAAATACGGCCGCGCGCTGCTCGGCTGCACCATCAAGCCGAAGCTCGGACTCTCGGCCAAGAACTACGGGCGCGCGGTGTACGAGTGCCTGCGCGGCGGTCTCGATTTCACCAAGGACGACGAGAACATCAACTCCCAGCCGTTCATGCGCTGGAACCATCGCTTCGAGTTCGTTATGGAGGCGGTGCAAAAGGCCGAGGCCGAAACCGGCGAGCGCAAGGGACATTATCTCAACGTCACGGCTCCGACCTGCGAGCAGATGCTAGAGCGCGCCGAGTTCGCCAAGAGCCTGGGTGCGCCGATCATCATGCACGACTTCCTCACCGGCGGCTTCTCGGCCAATACGACGCTCGCCAACTGGTGCCGCAAGAACGGCGTGCTGCTGCACATCCACCGCGCCATGCACGCGGTGATCGACCGCAACCCTTACCACGGCATCCACTTCCGCGTGCTGACCAAGTGCCTGCGGCTTTCCGGCGGCGACCACCTGCACTCCGGCACCGTGGTCGGCAAGCTTGAGGGCGACCGTGAGGCGACGCTCGGCTGGATCGACCTCATGCGCGAGTCGTTCATCCCGGAGAACCGCGGCCGCGGCATTTTCTTCGATCAAGACTGGGGCGCGATGCCCGGCGTAATGCCGGTGGCCTCCGGCGGCATCCATGTCTGGCACATGCCGGCGCTGGTCACGATCTTCGGCGACGACGCCTGCTTCCAGTTCGGCGGCGGCACGCTCGGCCATCCCTGGGGCAACGCTGCCGGCGCAACCGCCAATCGCGTGGCGCTCGAGGCCTGTGTGGAGGCGCGCAACCAGGGTCACCAGGTCGAGCGCGAGGGTAAGGAGATTCTCACCGAGGCGGCGCAATCGAGCCCCGAGCTCAAGATCGCCATGGAGACCTGGAAAGAAATCAAGTTCGAGTTCGACGTGGTGGACAAGCTCGACGTGCAGAAGCGCGCCTGAGCCGTCCGCCGCCATATAGAGTTAGTTTAGGAGTAGCCGACATGCCTGAGATCCAGCCGTACAAGGCGACCGAGCGCAAGGGCGAGACCTTCTCGTATCTGCCGCCGCTTTCGCCGGAAAAGATTCGCAAGCATATCCAGTACCTGGTCAACCAGGGCTGGAACCCCTCGATCGAGCACACCGAGCCGGAGAAAGCGTTCTCGCACTACTGGTACATGTGGAAGCTGCCGTTCTTCGGCGAGACCTCTGTGGAGAAGATCCTGGCCGAGATCGAGGCCTGTCACCGTACCAACCCGGGGCACCATGTGCGCCTGGTGGGCTATGACAACTATGCCCAGAGCCAGGGCACGGCGTTCATCGTCCACCGCGCAGGGCGTTGAGGCAGTTGAAAAGGCGGCAGCGTGTCGGCTCGGAAGGTCTGGAGCAAACTGATGATCGCGGGCCAGGACACGTGAAACGGATGAGAGGGTGACGTTATGCAACAATCCAGTACAGCGATGCAAGCCACTGGTGGCCGTGAAGCCTCGCGTGAGCGCCGCATGCGACTGGGCCAAGGCAAGTCTGCCCTGCCGCCAGCGGCCGAACGTACCCGCACGGGCGAGCGCACGGCCGCGATCGGACCGGCGGCGCCGGTTTCGC
>JAIESJ010000198.1 GCA_019746155.1 Burkholderiales bacterium | reverse complement strand
CAAGGCGCGGCGTCCTTCGTGGGGGACGCTCTTTGCGCGTTCCCCTGCCGCATCGATTCGCTTCCCAGAGCAGTGCAACCAATCCCGTCCTGCCGGGTCTGACCGGTATCCCGCGCCATGGCAATGGGGTAAAATAATGCAATTCAGCCGGGGCGTAATTGCGCCCCTTTTTCAAGGGAAATCCGGTAAATGGCAATGCTGCAAGGCAGCCTGGTCGCCATCGTGACTCCGATGCTGGAGGATGGCGGCCTTGATTTCGATGCGTTTCGCAAGCTGATCGACTGGCACATCAGGGAAGGCACTGACGGTATCGTGGTGGTCGGCACCACCGGCGAGTCACCGACGGTGGATTTCGATGAGCACCGTTTGCTGATCAGGACCGCGGTCGAGCACGCCGCAAAACGGATCCCCGTCATCGCCGGTACCGGCGCCAACTCGACCCGCGAGGCGATCGAGCTTTCGACCTATGCCAAGGAGGCGGGCGCCGACATGAGCCTGTCGGTGGTGCCGTATTACAACAAGCCGACCCAGGAAGGCCTGTATCGCCATTTCAAGGCGATCGCCGAGGCTGTCGACATTCCCCAGATTCTCTACAATGTGCCCAGCCGCACCGTTGCCGATCTTGCCAACGATACCGTGCTGCGCCTGGCGCAGATCCCGAATATTGTCGGCATCAAGGATGCCACGGCCAACCTGGAACGCGGCGCCGACCTGCTGCGCCGCAAGCCCCGGGATTTTCTAGTGTTCAGCGGTGACGATGCGACCGCGCTGGCGCTGATGCTGCTGGGCAGCGATGGCGTGATTTCGGTCACCGCCAACGTGGCGCCCAGGCTGATGCACGAGATGTGCGCCGCAGCGCTTGCCGGCGACATTGCCAGGGCGCGCGGGTGCAACAACCTGCTGATGGGTCTGCACCGCCATTTGTTCTGCGAGGCGAACCCGATTCCGGTCAAGTGGGCCGTGCAGCAGATGGGTCTGATGAAAGGCGGCATCCGCCTGCCTTTGACACCACTTTCCACCGGGTTTCACGACCAGGTGCGCGAGGCCATGCGGCAGGCAGGGATCAAGGCATGATGCATTCATCCGCAACCGACTTGAGAGATAACCGCATGCGACTACCTACTGATCTGGCCACGAAATTGCGCACGGGCCGTAGGGCGGGAATCCCTTCCCGCCGGGTTGTCGGCAAAGGATTGCCGACCTGCAACTACGCACTATTCGGCGGTGCCCTCAGTAAGCTGCTCCGCGTGGCGGCATACGCAGTGGCGGCCCTTTCCCTGGTTTCCTGCAAATCCATGTCATTGGAGATCCCGAGCAAGAAAATCGATTACAAATCAACAAACCAACTGCCGCCGCTCGAGATTCCGCCGGATCTGACACGGCCGAGCGCCGACGACCGTTTCGTCGTGCCCGACGTCAACCCCAAGAGCACGGCGACCTATTCCGCCTATAGCAGGGAGCGCTCGGGAGAGAGGCAGGTGGTCAGCTCCACCGTGCTGCCGCAGCAGGAAAACGCGCGCATCGAGCGCGCCGGCACCCAGCGCTGGCTGGTGGTCAAGGGGGACCCGGACCAGTTGTGGCAGATCGTCAAGGAGTTCTGGCAGGAGACGGGTTTTGTGATCAATACCGAGATTCCCGAGGCGGGCGTCATGGAAACCGAATGGGCGGAAAACCGCGCCAAGGTTCCCGACGGCTTTATTCGCAACACCTTGGGCAAGCTGCTCGACAGCGTCTACTCCACGTCGGAGCGCGACAAATTCCGCACCCGTCTGGAGCGCAGCGCCGAGCAGGGCATGACGGAAATCTACATCAGTCACCGCGGCATGGAAGAGGTGTATGTGACCGCCACCAAGGACCAGACCAAGTGGCAGCCGCGTCCGCCCGATCCCGAACTGGAGGCGGAAATGTTGAGGCGACTGATGGTGCGCTTCGGCGTGCAGGAGGACCGCGCCAAGGCGCAATTGGCGTCGACGGCGGCCACGCCTCGTGCGAAACTGTCCACAGGCAAGGACGGGACGGGCACGCTGGCGCTTGACGAGCAGTTCGACCGCGCCTGGCGGCGCGTCGGGCTCGCGCTCGACCGCGTCGGTTTCACCGTCGAGGATCGCGACCGCTCGAAGGGCCTTTATTACGTGCGCTATATCGACCCCGAGGTTGACAACAAGTCGGCGGACAGCAAAGGCTGGCTGTCGAAGCTCAAATTCTGGGGTGGCGATGCCAAGCCCAAGACCAAGACCGAGCAGTACCGGATCCTGGTGAAGGACGCCGATACGGGCGCCGAAGTCAACGTGCTCAACAAGGATGGGGCGCGCGAGCAGTCCGAGACCGCGAGCCGCATCCTGTCGCTGCTCTACGAGCAGTTGAAGTAACGTGAATGGTACCCGTTAAGCGGGTATTGAAAAGAATGAAAGGTGAATCGTGAATCGTAAGGTCGGCGCTGCGCGCAGGCTGGTCTTTTCCATTCACCCTTCACGATTTACCATTCACGGCCGGTGATGCGCTTCGCGTCATTGGGCAGCGGCAGCCAGGGCAATGCGCTGGTCGTGGAAGCCGGACGCACGCGGGTGATGCTCGACTGCGGTTTCGGCCTCAATGATGTCAAGGCGCGCCTGGCGCGGCGCAGTCTTGAGGCGGACGATCTCGACGCCATCATCGTCACCCACGAACACGATGATCACGTGGGCGGCGTCGCGCGCTTGGCGCGCAAACACGAGATCCCGGTTTATCTTACCTATGGCACGCTGACCGCGCTCGATGGCGCGCGCGCCGGCATCGCCCAGATCACGGTCATCGACAGCCACACGCCGTTTGCGATCGGCGACATCGAGGTGAGGCCGTATCCGGTGCCGCACGATGCCCGCGAGCCGGCGCAATACGTATTCAGCGACGGCCGGGTGAGCCTAGGGGTGCTGACCGATACCGGCTCCTCGACGCCGCATATCGAGAGCATGCTGTCAGGGTTGAATGCACTGGTACTCGAGTGCAATCACGACCTCGACCTGCTGGCCCAAAGCAGCTACCCACCGTATCTGAGGGAGCGCATCGCCGGCCGCTTCGGCCATCTCGACAACGGGACGGCCGCCCGGCTGCTTGCCAGCCTGGATTGCAGCCGTCTGCAGCATTTGATCGCAGCCCATCTCTCGCAGCAGAACAACACGCCCGAACGGGCGCGCCTGGCGATGGCGCAGGCGCTTAACTGCGCACCGGCATGGATCGGCGTTGCCGACCAGCAGAACGGATTTGACTGGTGCGATATAACATGATGATTATAAATAAAAAAAGCCGGCCTCAGGGCCGGCTTTTTTGTGCCGCCGAGAAATTACTTCTTCTCGTCTTTCTTTTCTTCAGGCGCAGCAGCCGGAGCCGCAGCCGGAGCAGCGGCATCAGCTTTGGGCGCTTCAGCTGGAGCAGGTGCCGGAGCGGGGGCCGGAGCCGGAGCAGGTGCGGGTGCAGGTGCCGGAGCGGGCGCCGGGGCGGGTTTTTCGCCGCAGGCGCTCAAACCGATAGCCAGGAGAGCGGCAACGAGGAGCGAGCGTTTCATGTTTATTTTCCCTTAGATCAATAGACAGTTAATACAAAAAGCCGGAGTAGACCGGCTAAACATTAACGGCCATTGGTACCCGGCCGTTGACATAATTATAGCGAAGGTTCGAAGCCAAGTGTCTGACTGTTTACCATATGAACCCAAAATTATACCCCTATTTCCTTACAGGCCGCTTACGTTGGGCAAAACCGCGGGTCAGGAGGGGCTGCGGTCGATCTCAATATAACCTGCCCGGTACCATTGGTAAAGCCAGTGCGCGGCCTCCTTGCCGACAGCAAGGCGCGGCGGCAGGCGGCGCCGGTCGGCGAGCCGCAACAATACGCGTGCCGCCGCGCTGCCCGTCTCGCAGCGCTCGCCGTTGATGAACAACTGGTGGCCGCGGCACAGCATCCGTGTTTTCAGCGCCAGACGCACACCGTGACGCTCCGCCTGGAGCGCGAACGCCTGGGGTGTCAGCGGCCGATGGGGACGGTCGAATACGATGAGGGGCCCGGGTTCGGTCAGGAACTGCCCGGCGAATTGCACGACGTCCCGCTCGTGCCAGCGGATGCGTCCGATCATGTGCCGCATCTGCCGCAGCATCGCGGAGCTGATCTGTGCCGGATGGCGCTGCAGTTTGAGACCGGGATCGCGATACATACCCTTGAGCGCCAGCCGGTCCTGCAGAAATTCGAGAAAACGCGTTCCCAGCTCCTGCGCGCTCGGCGCGCGAAATCCGATCGAGCAAGTCAGACAGTCGTCGACCGCGATGCCGTCGTGCGCATGGCGCGGCGGCAGATACAGCATATCCCCCGGAGCAAGCAGCCATTCATGTTGCGGTCGAAAGCCGCGCAGTATCCTGAGCGGCGCGTTTTCGACGAGCATCAGATCGCGCTGGGCGCTTATCCGCCAGCGGCGCGTGCCGGCAAGCTGCAGCAGGAACACGTCGTAGCTGTCGAAGTGCGGGCCGACGCCGCCGCCGGGCGGCGCATAGCTCACCATGATGTCGTCGAGCCGCGCGTAGGGGATGAACGCGAATTCGAGCAGCAGTTCCTGCGCTTCGGGCAGGACGTGATTGACGCCCTGCACCAGCAGCGTCCAGTTGTTTTTCGGCAGCCGCGCGAGGTCGCGTCTGGCAAAGGGGCCGTGCTCCACTCGCCAGCGGCCGCGGTTGCGGATGACCAGGCGCGATTGCATGTCATCGCGCGCGGCAAGCTCGAACAGCGCGTCGCGATCGAGCAGCCCGGCATAATCGGGCAATGCCTGTCGCGCGAGCAGCGGCTTCTTTTGCCAGTGCTGGCGCAGAAACGCCGCCCGGCCGAGACCCGAAAGCAGTTTTTTCGTCATGTCAAACGATTATAGCGTGCGCTGGTTTCACGGTACTTTCGCATTCCCCGACCGGGGCCTATACTGTGCGCGATTCGGAGCCCCTGATCATGTTGGAGGCTCTGGATTAGAATCGAGTCGAGGAGTAAACGGATTTACATATGCTGCAACCGGGACAACCCGCGCCGGTTTTCGATCTGCCCGACGCCGACATGAACATGGTGAATCTTTCGAGCTTCAGGAATCACTATAATGTCGTGCTTTATTTTTACCCCAGGGACGACACGCCGGGCTGCACCATGGAGGCGATCGAATTCAGCGATCTGGAAGACGACTTCAGCCGGCTCAAGACCGTGGTGCTCGGCGTCAGCATGGACGATTGTCTGAGTCACGGCTCGTTCCGCGACAAGCACGGCTTGTGCGTGCGGCTGCTGGCCGACGCCGATGGCGAGGTTTGCCGCCGCTATGGCGTGATTCAGGAGAAGGAAGCGGATGGCAGGAAAAGAATCTGCATACAGCGCTCGACATTCATCATCGACCGCAAAGGTGTGCTCAGACACGTGTTCTACGGCGTGACCCCGCGCGGTCATGCTGCGGAAGTTCTCAACCTGGTCAGAAAGATAGGAAAATGCAAATAGCTAAAAACACCGTGGTTACGCTGCAGTACGAATTGTCCGACGCCGATGGCAATCTCATTGAAAAAGCCGATACGCCGATCGAATATCTGCACGGCGGCTATTACGGCATTTTCCCGCAGGTGGAAACGGTGCTGGATGGCAAGGGCGTGGGGGACAGTTGCCAGGTGAAGCTCGCGCCCGAGGACGCGTTCGGCGATTATGACGCCGACCTGGTGCATATCGAATCCCGCGACAAATTTCCCGGGAATGTCGCGGTCGGCATGCAATTCGAGGGGCGCGGCGAGAATTCGGGAGAGACGCTGATCTACACCGTCACCGATATTGCCGACGACAAGGTCGTCGTCGACGGCAACCATCCGCTTGCCGGGCAGACCCTGAATTTTTCCTGTACTGTTGCGGGTGTGCGTGCCGCCACCGACGAGGAAATCTCGCACGGCCACGCCCACGGTGCGCACGGCCATCATCATTAGAGTGGTTCGTGACTCGTGACCCGTGAGGTCGCAGGTCGGCAATCCTTTGCCGACAACCCGGCCGGGGTTTCCGCTTCTCACTCGTCGAGCTGCCGGCGCAGGCGGTAGAGGAGTTCGAGCGCTTCCCTGGGAGAAAGGGTGTCGGGCTCGGTGTCGCGCAAGAGCTTGAGCACCGGATGCCCGGCATGGTTGACGGGCGCGGGCTCGTCGAGGGGCACGGCAAACAGATCGCGCTGCGGACTGATAGTGGCGGCGTTGCGCTCGAGCTCGGCGAGGTTTTTTCTGGCGGCGCGGATCACATTGGCCGGCACGCCGGCCAACTGCGCCACCTGCAGGCCGTAGCTCTGGTTGGCCGGCCCCTCCTCGACGCTGTGCAGGAACACGATGTGGTCCTTGTGTTCCACCGCGTCAAGATGGACGTTGGCCACTTGCCGGAATTTCTCCGCGAGCCGCGTCAGCTCGAAATAATGCGTGGCGAACAGCGTGAAGCAGCGGTTTTTCTCGACCAGGTGGTGCGCGATCGCCCACGCCAGCGCCAGTCCGTCGAAGGTCGAGGTGCCGCGCCCGATCTCGTCCATCAGCACCAGGCTCTCCGGCGTGGCGTGGTGCAGGATGTAGGCAGCCTCGGTCATCTCCACCATGAAAGTCGAGCGTCCGCCCGCCAGGTCGTCGGCGGCGCCGATGCGCGTGAAAATCTGATCGACGGGGCCGAGGCGCGCGCGCTGCGCCGGCACGAACGAGCCGCAGTGCGCCATAAGCACGATCAGCGCGACCTGCCGCATATAAGTCGATTTGCCGCCCATGTTGGGGCCGGTGATGAGCAGCATCCGGCGCGCGGTGGAGAGCCGCGTGTCGTTGGCGATGAAGTTGTCAATCTGGGATTCGACTACCGGGTGCCTGCCGGCCTCGATCTCGATGCCGGGCTCATCGACGAATTCCGGGGCGTTCCAGTCGAGCGCGACTGCGCGTTCAGCGAAAGCGCTGAGCATGTCGAGTTCGGCGAGCGCGACTGCCGCGCGCTGCAATGGCGGGATATGCGCCGCGAGATCGTCCAGCAGCTTGTCGTATAGAAGCTTCTCGCGCGCCAGCGCCCGCTCCTGGGCGGAGAGCGCCTTGTCCTCGAACGCTTTCAGTTCCGGCGTGATGTAGCGCTCGGCGTTTTTCAGCGTCTGGCGCCGGCGGTAGTCGTCCGGCACCTTGCCGGCCTGCGCGCGCGTGACCTCGATGTAGAAACCGTGCACGCGGTTGTATTCAACCTTGAGGTTGGGTATACCGGAGCGCTGCCGCTCGCGCGCTTCGAGATCGAGCAGAAAAGCGCCGCAATTGTCCTGTATCGCGCGCAGCTCGTCGAGCTCGGCGTCGAAACCGTCGGCAATGGCGCCGCCTTCGCGCAGCACCGTCGCGGGTTCCGGCTTGATCGCGGCGGCGAGCAGCGTGACAAGATCGTCCTGGGGCGTGAGCGCGGCCGCCAGCGCGGCGAGTCGCGGCGTCAGGACGGCGGCGAGCACGGCATTCAGTTCAGGCAGGCGCTTCAACGTTTCGCGCAGGCCCGACAGGTCGCGCGGCCGCGCCGATTTCAGGGCGATGCGCGCAGTGATGCGCTCGACGTCGGCGCACTGCCTGAGAATGGCGTGCAGGGCGCGGTGCGGTCCGTTGCTGTTGTCGCCAATGAGCGCGGTCACCGCAGCCAGCTTTTCCTGCAGCAACGCGCGGTCGGTGAGCGGATGGTGCAGGCTGTGCAGCAGCAGGCGGCTGCCCATGCCGGTGGCGCAGGTGTCCATCAGCGACAATAATGTCGGCGCGGGCTCGCCGCGGATGGTTTCCGAAATTTCGAGGTTGCGGCGGGTGGCCGGGTCCATGCGCACGAAGGCGCACTCCTGCTCCACGGCGAGCGCTTTGACGTGGGCGATGCCCGTGCCTTGCGTCGCCTTTGCGTATTCGAGCAGCGCGCCGGCGGCGGCGACCGCAACGCCAAGGTCGGCGGCGCCGAATCCGGCGAGGTCCAGCGTCTCGAACTGCCGGGCGAGGTTGCGCCGGGCGGCATCGAGGTCGAAATGCCACGGCGGCAGGCGTTTGACCGCGATACCGGCGCCGTCCAATTCCGGGAACGCCGCACCGTCGGCGAGCAGCACCTCGGCGGGACGCAGCCGCTGCAGCTCGTTGGCGAGATTCGCAGCGGCGGTCTCCATCACTTTGAAGCGGCCGGAAGCGAGCGACAGCCAGGCCAGTCCGACGGTGGCGCGGTCGCGGTGAATCGCGAGCAGCAGGTTGTCGCGCTTGTCGTCGAGCAGTGCGGAATCGGTCAAGGTGCCCGGCGTGACGATGCGCGTCACCCGGCGTTCGACCGGACCTTTGGCGGTGTCGGGGTCGCCGATCTGCTCGCAGATCGCGACCGATTCGCCGAGCTTCACCAGTTTGGCGAGGTGCTGCTCGACCGCATGGTACGGCACGCCCGCCATCCTGATCGGCTCGCCGGCGGAAGCGCCGCGCGTGGTGAGCGTGATGCCGAGCAGCCGCGCCGCGCGCTCGGCATCGTCATGGAACAGCTCGTAGAAATCCCCCATGCGGTAGAACAGCAGCATGTCCGGGTGCTGCGCCTTGATGCGCAGATACTGCTGCATCATGGGCGTATGGTTGCTTATTGCGGCGTTGTTCAAGCTCTTCTCGTCTTTGGCAAAACTGCGCGTAACCACCTGTACCGATGGTGCTTATTCCAAATTCTGGTCTTCGCTTGATGGCTGGAATCGACCAGTCTTGCCCAGCCTTGTCAGTCGGTTTGGTGTAGGTGGCGGTATAGGTCTACGCTGCAATCGCAATGAAGAAACCGCCACCAATGCTCACACCCCGCATTATCGCCTACCTGCGGGCCGGAGAGGAGTGCGGCGACCCCGATCATCCTGGCCTGCGGGTACGCCGCACGAATGCGGCCCGGGTTTTCTTCTACCGCTACCGGGCGCGCGATGGCGCGCTGCGAGAGATCAAGCTCGGCGAGTTCGGTCCCATGACCCTCGCGGAAGCACGCAAGGCGCTGGGCCGCTTGAAGCTCGAACGCGAGCTCGGGTTCGACCCGCAGTTGGAGAAGCAGCGGGCACGCGCGGAAGCGCGACGCCAGCGCGAAGCCGAGAACTCGCGCGCTATACGGTGGAGAAAATGGTCGAGGACTACATCTCGGAGCGCCTGAGCAAGCAGAAGCGCGGCGACGAGGGCGCGCGGCTTCTGCGTCGCGAACTGGTCTCCAGGCTCGGCGACCGCCCGGCAGCCGCGGTGACGCGGCGCGAACTGCAGGACGAAGTCGTCCGTCCCATGCTGAATCGCGCCCCGCGTGGTGGCACTTACCTGCTGGGCCGCATTCGCTGCGCTTACGCACACGCAGCGGAACAGGGGCGGCTTCCGGATGACTTCGTATCTCCGACGCTGGGTATCAAAGGTGCGCCCCAGGTGCGTAGGAAGCGCGCCTTTACGGATGCTGAGCTTTCGACGTTCATCCGGTGGTTGCCGCGCAGCCCCTACAGCCGTACCGTGCGCGATGCGCTCGCCTTGGTGCTGTTCACTGGCTGCCGCTCGAGCGAAGTAGTAGCTGCGCTCTGGCGCGATATCGATCTTGAGCGCGCGGTGTGGACGATCCGCGAGACGAAGAACGGTGAGCCCCATGCCGTAATGCTTCCAAGCCAGGCTGTTGAGCTGTTGAAGGCGCGCAGAGTGTTGCACGACATATTCGTTTTTCTCTCGCCAATGGGCGAACAGCATGTGGGGCAGAAAGCCCTCGGGCTCGCGCAATACGAGGCGAGGCGCGCAAGCCGAAGGAGGGCAAACCGCGCCCCGATCCGATCGAGATCCCCTGGACGGTTCACGACCTGCGGCGCACGGTGGCGACGGGACTGGCGAAGCTCGGCTGCCCGCGGGTGGTGCAGGACCGGATCCTCAATCACGTCGACAGTTCGGTGAGCGCCATCTACGACCGGCATCGCTACGACGCCGAGGCGCGGGTGTGGCTGCAGAAGTGGGCCGATTACCTCGACGCGCTGACCGTGAGCAACGTGGTGCCGCTGCGCGCGGCGTAACTCACTGCGGTCGCGGTAGAGGCGCCTTCGCCTGCTGCCCAGCGAGTTCCGCGACGAAGTGCGCGAAGGGCGCGATGTTCGAGAAGGAACTCGCCTGCTCCAGCGCCTCCATGTACTCGTTGCGCCGCTCGACCGGAATGACCGTCCAGACGTGTCCGGCGGGCACGAGCATCAGGTTCATCAGGAACCTTGCTAGGCGGCCATTTCCGTCCATGTACGGATGGATATAGACGAAAAGGAAGTGACCCAAAACTGCGCGCACCTGAGGTTCGGTTTCCGTTTCCAGAAGATCGAAGAGCACCGGCATGCACTCTCGCACCGCTTCCTTCGATACCGGAACGTGCAGCGCCCCGCGAATGAACACCTGGTCGTTGCGATAGCCCGCGAGGTCGGATGCCTTGAGAATGCCGGCTTGGACGCTCGGGCCGAATAGCGCCTGATACCAAGCGGGCAGGGTGTTACGGAACACCGTGCCCGCGCTTTCGCCCCTGATGACTCGGACGAGATCGCGCTTGACGAGGTTGTGCGTCTCGAAATAGCCGCGAGCTGCCATGGCGTCGCGGGTTGCGCGATCCTTCTCGTCACCGTCCGGGTTCCAATTACCGTCACGAATCTTCTCGATCAGGGTTGCCGTAACGCGATAGCCTTCGATCGACAGCGAGTGGTAGGCATCCGTAACGTAGCGCGCCTCCACGTCTTCGAGAAGCGCATCGATATCCTTTGGAGCGGCCGGCGCCTGCGGAAACGCCGCGATCACGGTCTCCCTCATCTGCGCCCACATCAAGCGCAGCCGCCGAACGTAGGGCGATTCCGGGCGCCCGCCCGGCGGGAAAGTGGGAGGCGGTTTATCGAATGGGTTTACTTCGTTTACCCCGTGGCCCGCGCTGCGCATAGCACCCACGATTTCGTCGGCGAGCGGCGCTCGGCCGATGGCACGAAAGCCACCGGCAAGGCGTCCAGCCACCGATGGGTGCGGACCATCGAGCAATATCCGCAGCAAATCGGAAGCGTCGGGCAAGGAGCCGAGAGCGATCTGAGCTGCGATGGGGTTCTGTACGAAGAGCGTCGGGCTTGCCGCGACCAGCGCTGCCGGCAATTCGACCAGACGCAACCTGCCGCAGTCCGGCGTGGGTGCGGAGGGCAGCAGCTTCACGGCCTTGTAGATGAAGAGCGAGCAGCCATTCGGCAGTTGCACGGTCTGGTTCGTGCCCTTGGTTGCCCAGATCTGAATCTGTTTCGGAACCGTTTGTTCCCCTGACCGCAGCAGCACTGACTGGTCCGGATTGACGTGCCAGCGATCGCCGAAACGCTGGGTTGCGTAGTCGGCGATGAACTCGCGCATGCGGGCGTACCAGGACGTGGTATCGCCATCGGCCTCGTCCGGGCGGCGCGGGATGTACCAGCCGCGGATGACCTCCTTGAGGAAGCCGGCTCGCAGCAGAACCTCACGGTCCGCGCGTGAAAGCTTCGGCCCGGGGATGGCCTGGAGCCCTCCTTCTTGGAGGCCCTTCAGGGCTTCCAAGGCAGAGGCGAGTTTGGCGTGTGGCTTGGGCACAAGAGTTAGATGTATTCGAAAGAAAGAGTTTACTGCATATTATGGCAAGAGTCTAATGAGAACACTTACAAGAGTATGATGCTAACTAGCTGAGCCACGAGCTTCTAGTTGACGCTTAAAGGAAATGCCACGCGCGGCCTGAGTCGTATTGAAAGAGTCGGAATGGTCGTAGCCAGGCTACGTCAGCACGATTCTTTTCAAACAACGCCAACGATCCGCTTCGCTATTGGGTTATCCGAAGCATTTCGGAAAGCCCGCCCCAATACCGGAAAAGTCGTTCGCGCATGTCTTCCGGCAGGCCGATTTCGCGAACGAGCGCCGGCCACGTCTTACGGGCGATTGCGACCGTCTCCTTGACGGTGTCCAGCACGAATTTCGGTGGGGCTTCCATGCGACGGGCGAGCCGGTCGAAGTGAGTTTCGTCGATGGATTCGAAATGCTTTTCCCCACCCAGATTCAGTGCAAGGCTGTCGTTCGCGACGTAGTGAATGGTCGATACCAGGTCGTATGCCGGCGCGAGCTGCGGTGCAATCTTGTCCCGGTAGATGACCGACCAATTTTTCAGGTGTGCGTCGCCGTTGCCGATGAGGATGTTGACGACCAGCCGCCGGACGAATTCCGCGATCTGCTCGAAGCGATTGGGAAAGAGATCGAAGATCAATCGACCGATCGTGTCGTAGTTCGTGGCCTTGTATTCCTGGTCGCCGTAGACGTTGAATACCTGCGCAAAGTCTTCGACATGGACGCGGCCGTCTGCGGTGCGGTCATAACGTTTGATTGCATAGGCCCAGGTTTCCCATTGCGGTATCGAGAGACCGGTGAAGCCGCCCAGATCAATAGCATCGAGCTTCACCAGTTTGACTTCAGGCGTCTGTATTCCGGCAGCGGCCGCCAGCCGCATCATCGTGTACTCGTTCGCCGGGACGTTGGGATGGCTGGGGTGTGGTGGTTTCACGATCCATTCCTCGTTGCCATCCTCCAGCGTGAATCGCCCGCCGCGCTCGATCATCGAGAACTTGAGTTGTGATCCGCCCAGCGAGAATTTGATCGGCGTCTCGTCGGCAGCGGCGTGCGTGGTGCCCAGCCGGTAGTTGATGGCGGCCTGCGGCAGTTCATCAGCCGGGAGCGCGCGAACTGCGCCGGGCAGGCTCGCGCCCAATGACATGAGAATGTCAAACTCATGGTCGTGGTGGATCTTCAGGCGCTTGACCATGTATTCCCGCAGCACACCTTCGGGGAGCAGGTTGCTGAAGAAGGGCAGCAGCTTCATCCGGCTCGAATAGATTTCGCGCAGCCTGCGCTCGGTCGCTTCTTCATCGCCCGGCGTGTTGAAGGACAGGCTCAGGGTCGGCCGGCCAGGTCCCAGGTCCACGTAGCTGTCATCGAAGGCGAAGAGGCTTTTGCCGTCCTGAAAGCCGGTGAGGTGGCCGACCGGGACATCGCCCAGCAGTATCTTGAGGACGCGGGCATCAGCCATTCGATGGCTCCTCGTCGTCCTTCACCTGGTAGCGATCGAGCAGGGAAGGGGGGGCGGCGGGAGGGGAAACTGCGGGCGCCCGCTCGCGTTTCGCCTTGAGGAGAGACTCAACCTTTGCGGTGTCCTCCCGCGGCACGGGCATGAGTTCCACGTCCAGCGCCTGGGCCAGCTTCAAGAGCGTGGATAGCGTGACGTCTCCCCCGCGCTCGAAGAGCGACACTTGCCGTTGCTGAATGCCGCTGCGGCGCGCAGCCTCGGCTTGAGACAGGCCCAAGGCAAGCCGGCGCGCTCGTATGGTTTCGCGGAGACTTGACTTCATGAAATATATTATAAGGCATAGAAATTGAATTACAATACCTTTATATACATAAAAAGTGCTCGTTTTTGGTTTTGACCGCTATTGCGCCAAATAGAAACGATATGCGCCACATTAAATGGCGTATTACTGGTCGGGCGTGGGGTGGTCATCGGTTTGCGGCGTCGGAGCGCCTTGGCAGGCGAGGCGGGCAACACGAATTTACGCTTGACGTACATCGTATGTCCGACTATTTTGTCCGGCAATGATCCAAAGTTATCGCGACAAGCGGACGAAGGAATTTGCCGAAGGCAAGCGCGTCAAGGAGTTCGAGGGCTTTCGCCGCCAAGCGGAAAAACGCCTCGACATTCTCGACGCGGCAACCAGTCTTCCGGACCTTCAAGCGCTGCCATCGAATGCGCTGGAGGGCATGAAAGGCGACCGCAAGGGCCAGTACAGCATCCGCATCAATATGCAATGGCGAATCTGTTTCGAATGGCCCAAGGGGCAGAGCGGACCCTCGAATGTCGAAATCGTGGACTACCACTGAAAGGAACCTGACCATGAGCCGCACACCGATCCACCCCGGCGAAATCCTGGCCGACGAACTCGAAGAACTCGGCGTCAGCCCGACCGAGCTCGCGCGGCAGATTCGCGTACCCGCGAATCGCATCAGCCAGATCATCAACGGCAAGCGAGCGATCACCGGCGATACCGCGCTTCGGCTCGCGCACTGGTTCGGAACCAGCCCGCAGTTTTGGATGAACCTGCAAGCGCTTTACGACGTGCGGATGGCCGAGCAGGAGGCGGGCACGGAAATCAAGACGCTCCCGACCAAGCCCGACAAATCGGGGGGCGAGCGTCCGCGTCCGGTGTAGGGCGGAATATTCATGCCGGGAACGAACGAAGCCTTTTCACGCGTCAAGATCGACGCCCAGCTCAAGGACCAGAGCTGGGACGTGTTGAATCCGAACGCGGTGCGCTTCGAGTACGTCCTCCCGGACAAGACCAAGGCCGACTACGTGCTCTGCGACCGCCACGGGCGAGCACTCGCCGTGATCGAGGCCAAGAGAGCCGCCATCAATCCCGCCGAGGCCGAGGCGCAGGCGAAGGCCTACGCCGAGCAACTCAAGGTGCCCTATGTGTTCCTCGCCAACGGCGAGGAAATCCGCTTCTGGGAATGGCAGCGCGAAGCCTTCCCGCGCGCCATCAAGACGTTCTTTTCGCCGGGCGACCTCGAACGACGGGCCGCGACCCGGCAGGTCCGGCGCGATCCACTGGCGGTTGCTATCGACAGGCACATCGTCGAGCGCGATTACCAAACCGAGTGCATCGACACGCTCTGCCGGGAGATCAATAGCGGTCGGCGCAAGATGCTCGTTGAAATGGCGACCGGCACCGGCAAGACGCGGACCGCGGCTGCCTTCATCAAGCGGCTGTTCGAAGCGAATGCGATCACTCGCGTTCTCTTCCTCGTCGATCGCATCCCGCTCGCCAAGCAGACCGAGGACGTCTTCGCCGAGCACCTCCCGGATTTCCCGGCCTATGTGCTGCGCGCCGGGCGGCGCTTCCAGGACGAGAAGCGCATCACCATCACCACGCTGCAAAGCATGGTGAACATCTATCACGAGTACTCGTCGGGCTACTTCGATCTCGTGATCTCCGATGAGTGCCACCGCTCCATTTACGGAAAGTGGAGCGGTGTCCTCAAGCATTTCGACGGCGTGCAGGTCGGTCTGACCGCCACGCCCTGCATCGCCAACCCGGAGGATTTCGGCGACGACGAGGACAAGCTCACCATCCGCGACACGCTGCGCTTTTTCGAGGTCGAGACGCCGACCTACAGCTACAAGCTCAAGGACGCCATTCGCGACGGCTTTCTCGTCCCGTACCAGATCTACAAGGCGAAGACCGTCAAGACCGCGGCCGAAGGCGGTTTTCCGGTCGGGCGCGACGAGCTCGACTGGAGCGCGATGGACCAAGGCACGCGTGCTGAGCTCGAACAGCTTTTCGGCGCTGAGCAGAGCATCGTCATCGATCCGGCGGCGCTGGAGCGGAAATTCACCATCCCCGAACGCAACCGCGCCATCGTCCGCGAGTTCCGCGACGTGCTGGAAACGGGGTACACGGATGCCAAGGGCATCATCCGCAAGCCACTGTTCGGCAAGACTATCGTCTTTGCCGTGACCAAGCGGCACGCTGAGACGCTCGCGCAGATGCTCGACACGGCCTACGCCGACGAGAAACCGACCCCTGAAATCCGCTACGCGGACTACGTCGTCTCCGGTATGGGCGCGGACGACACGGTCGATGGCATGACGAAGATCAAGCGGTTCAAGAAGGAGAAATTCCCGCAGATTCTCGTCTCCGTGAATATGCTCGATACCGGATTCGATTGCCCGGAGGTCATGAATCTCGTGTTCGCGCGGTTCACGAAGTCCGCCATCTTGTACCGGCAGATGCGCGGACGCGGCACGCGCAAGTTCAAGGGCAAGCCCGTGTTCACGATGTTCGACTTCGTCGGCGTCACCGACTACCACGGCGACGAGGACGAGGGCGGCGAAGGCGGTATCGTGGTCGCCCGCCAGCCGAAGAAGAAGTACGAGCCGCGGCGCTTGCTCTCGCTCGACATCAACGACCACATCGACCCGACCACGCGTGAGTGGATCACCGTCGATGAGAACGGAAACATGGTCTTTCCCGAGGCCTCGGAAGCGAAGGCCGCCGCGCTCGGCGTGCGCTTCGAGGCGTGGTTTCTTGCCCAGGAGGACCGGCTGACGCCGGATCAGGAGCGTTGGCTCCGGGTCATCGGCAGCCAGCTCCGGGCGAACGCCGACACGATGGAAGAGTTCACCGCCGGGCACTTCGCGTTCCATCCCTTCACGCTGATGGGCGGCCTGCCTGAGGCCATCCGGATCTTCGGCGGCGACGAGCGCCTTGAAGTCTTAATTGGCTCGTTGAATGCGGCCGTCTTCGAGCCGGTGCCTGTGCAATCACAGATGGCCGGGTGGAATCAGCCACGAGGGCCGAGGCAGTGACCTTCTGGGTTTACATCCTCCGTTGTGGCGATGGTTCGTACTATACCGGCCATACCGACAACCTGGAAAAGCGCATTGGAGAGCACCAAGCCGGTGCGTACGAGAGCTACACCGCCGAGCGCTTGCCGGTCGAGCTCGCGTGGTCCCAGGAATGCATCACCCGCGAGGAGGCATTGGGCGCGGAGCTTCAAATCAAAGGGTGGACCCGGAAAAAGAAGGAAGCCATGATGCGGGGCGACTGGGCCTTGGTGTCCCAGTTGGCGAAGAAAGATTTCTCAAAAAGGAAGGCGCGATGAGCTTGTCGCCGTTCGCGCTGAATAGGCGTACCGTATCGTCTCTTCTTGATCTGTCACCGTTCGCGCTGAGTAGGCACGAAGTGCCATATCGAAGCGCAATCACAAGACGCGAGGAATTTGTGGTTCGATACGCCCGCTTACACGCGCTACTCACCACGAACGATTATTCCTCACCCCCGTTCGCCCTGAGTAGGCGCGCAGCGCCGTATCGAAGGGCAGTCAAAGCGCCAAATCGAAATGCCCTCCCTCAATGGAAGGAAGTTAAGCAATGCCCCTGACCCCCGAGATGCGTCGCTCGATCGAGCAGATCCGCGACTACCTGTATGGCGGCGGCTACCCCGATCCAGTCAGCAACGCCGAGCAGCTCGCGTTCCTGTTCTTCTTCTATCTGATCGAAGACATCGACGCCGAAAACGCGGCCCGGTCCAAGGTGCTCAAGCAGAAACACGAGAGCCTCTTCAGCGGCTCGTGGACCCTGAAGAACCCGCTGAACGCCCTCGACAAGGGCGAGACGACGATCCCGAGGGAGCGCTTCCGCTGGTCCGTCTGGGCCAAGGGGCTCTCCGGCGAGCCGCTCGTGCGCTTCGTGCGCGATGAGGTGTTTCCGTTCTTCACCGAGGTGGCCGGGAACGGCGCCGTCAACTTCATGCACGGCGCGCGCCTCGGCATCGATGAGCCGACCGTGCTCACGCAGGTCGTGACTCTCGTGGACGGGCTTCGGCTGGATCGCTCGGATGCGGACACCAAGGGCGATCTCTTCGAGCATGTCCTGAAGCAGATCAAGCAGGCGGGCGAACTCGGCCAGTTCCGCACTCCGCGCCACATCATCCGCGCCATCGTCGAGATCATCGATCCGAAGATCGGCGAAACCATCTACGACCCGGCGGCGGGAACGGCCGGGTTCCTGGTCGCGGCCTACAACCACATCCGGCTTGCGAACTCGTCGCCGGGCGGTATCCAGAGCGTCGAATTCGACGGCAAGGTGCAGACGCGCGGCCTCGGCGACAAGCTCTCGGCCGCGCATATCTCGGCGCTGCAGAACCAGACCTTCTTCGGCAACGACGTGGACCCGAAAATGGTTCGCCTCGCCACGATGAATCTCACGCTGCGCGGCCTGCCGAACGTGCGTATCCTGCTGCGCAACGTCCTGACCACCACGTTCGATGCCGAGCGCAAGGCCGAGCTGGGTCTGCCGCAAGAGGGCTATCACGTCGTCCTCGCCAACCCGCCCTTTTCCGGCAGGGTGGACAGGGATCGGATCGTCGATGATGTGAAGGTCGGAACGACCACCGCCACCGAGTTGCTGTTCCTCAAGTACATGATGGATAGCCTGCGGCCGGGCGGGCGCTGCGGCGTCATCGTCCCCGAGGGAGTGCTGTTCGGTTCGACCGGCGCGCACAAGGAGCTGCGCCGCCAGTTGATCGAGAACAACCGCGTCGAGGCGGTGATGAGCCTGCCGGGCGGGGTATTTCAGCCGTATTCCGGCGTGAAAACCTCGGTGCTCTTTTTCAGGAAAGGCGGCAACACCGAAAACGTTCTCTTCCTGCACGCGGATAACGATGGCTACAAGCTTGACGCCAACCATGACCAGGCCATCGAGGCCGACGACCTGCCCGCGTTGATCGCCGCCTATCGTGACCGCGCGGCCGGACTGAAGGCGTGGGACAAGCGCGATCCGAAAGCGGAATGGACCGCGCAGTGGTGGTTTGCAGATGAGACGACGCTCCGGGCGAACGACTTCAACCTGTCAGCCGGGCGTTACCGCCCCATGAGCCAGCAGCAGGTGCAGCACCGGGACCCGCGCGAGCTGTTGGACGAACTGGCGGCCATTGAGGCCGAGATCGTGGAAGAAGTGGATGCGTTGCGAACGGCACTCGGCGAGGCGGCATGAAGCACGTGCGGATTGATGAGCTCATCATCGACGACGAGGCAGGTTTCGCTTGCAGCAAGAGCAAACTCGTAGAAGAGGGGCTACCACACCTTCGACCCTTCAACGTTGCGGACGATGGCGGCCTCGATCTCACGCAGGTTTATCTCGTCCCGCCTAACGAGGCGCCCAAGGGCAAGGCCCAGCTCGTTGCGGGAGACATTCTCTTCAATAACACCAACAGTACGGACCTGGTGGGTAAATCTGCCGTCGTGAATGAGCCTATGGTTGCAGGCTTTTCGAACCATCTGACTCGCGTTCGCGTCGATAGAAACCGCGTTGATCCCCTCTGGTTTGGTTTCTGGCTGCGCCGTTTGCGATCTACAGGATACTTCGCCGTTAACGCAACGCAGTGGGTCAGTCAAGCTGCATACCGAACAGCCGACCTTCGAAAACTTGAGCTTGGACTTCCGTCTCTCGACGAGCAACGTCGAATTGTTGATATGCTTTCCCGCGCCGAGGGAATTGTCCGGCTGCGCCGCGAGGCGCAGAAGAAGGCCGCCGAAATCATCCCCGCGCTCTTCCTCGACATGTTCGGCGACCCGGCGACGAATCCGAAGGGGTGGGCTGAACCACAGCTGGGAACCATTGTGGACGAGTTTCGCTATGGAACTTCGCGGAAGTCGGGCGATTCCGGGCTGCCCACACTTCGTATTCCAAATGTCATCGGCGACAAGCTTGATCCGACAGAGATGAAGCTCGTTGGTGTACCAGACGCGGAGGTCAATCGCCTACGTCTGCGTGACGGCGATTTCCTCTTCGTCCGCACCAACGGCAATCCCGACTATGTCGGGCGCAGCGCCGTCTATGAATCGGATGTTATACGCCGCGCGGGATTCGATGGTGATAACTGCCTCTATGCCTCCTACCTGATTCGAGCGCGATTGAAACTCGAAGTTGTTAATCCACGATTTCTTCAGTCTTTCCTTTCCTCGGCCGAGGGTCGAAAGCGGCTTCGGGAGCAGGCGCGGACGTCAGCGGGACAGTACAACATCAATACCGAGGGTCTGGCCAGTATCCGTATTCCACTGCCACCCATTCAGATCCAAGCTGACTTTGAGGACCGCTGCCGCCCATTGTTTGGTCTTCAAGAGCTACAGTCATCAGCGCTTTCGAAAGCGGAGGCGACCTTCCATGCGCTTTTGGCGTGGGGATTCAGTTCGAGCGACAGCGCCGCGAGGGAAGCAGTCGCGGTACCTTCAGAAGCTAATGCAGGTTCGAGGTAGAAATGAACGAACAAAGGGACAAGGGAGCACACTTCTATAGAGCCGACTTGCAGGTACATACTCCTCGTGATCCGCAATGGAAGGGAAACGCATGCACGTCGGACGACGAGCGGCGCGCATACGCGCGAAAGCTGGTCGACACGTGTAGAGCCCAGAATCTGAACGCTATCGCCGTGTCGGACCATCACGATGTCTGCTTCTTTCGGTACATAAAGGAGGCTGCCGCGCAGGAAACCGATGGCACCGGCGGCGAACTCTCTCCCGAGCAGCGACTCGTCGTATTTCCGGCGGTCGAGTTGACACTGAACATTCCCTGTCAAGCGATCCTCATCTTCGATGTGGATTTTCCGGAAACGCTATTGCCACAGGTCTTGACGGTTCTCGCTATCGCGCTTGCTCCTGACAAAGACACGAAGGCGAAAGACCCGGTCATGCTCAACGCAATTGCGACACTGGAAGATTTGAAGGAGAAGCTTGACGAGCATGACTTTCTGCGCGACCGATACATCATTCTCCCAAACGTGACGAGTAACGGGCACCAAACTCTATTGCGGAAAGGGCTTGCCAACAAGTACAAAACGATGCCCTGCGTAGGTGGCTATCTCGACGGATCAATATCGAAGTGTGGCGTCGGAGACCTCAATATCCTCAATGGGGAGGTGAAGGAGTACGGCAATAAGCGGATAGCCTTGTTCCAAACGTCCGACTCGAGATCAGAGGATCACAGCGAACTCGGGAAATGCTCCACCTGGGTCAAATGGGCGGTTCCGACCGCAGAAGCTCTGCGGCAAGCGTGCTTGGCGCAGGATTCGAGAATCGCCCAAACCGCTCCACAGTTGCCTGCCGTCGTAATCCGATCCTTGCACGTCTCCAACAGTGTTTTTCTCGGGCCGATCGACTTGTACTTCAATGCTCAGTACACCGCCCTGATCGGTAGCCGGGGAACAGGGAAATCAACAATCCTGGAGTACCTCCGTTGGGGGTTGTGCGATGAACACGAAGCCGATGATGACGAGAGTGATACGGAGTCCGTGGCTATACGTCAGCGAAGGCTAATAGAGAACACCCTCAAGAAGTACAGCGCGACTGTGGAGACCCACTTCGAGGTAAACGGTGTGCCTCACTTGGTGCGGCGTAGAAGTGGAACGGGCGAAATCCTTCTTGGCATTGGAACAGCAGAGCTGCAGCCGTGCAGCAAGGAGGACGTTCGGACACTGCTGCCGATTCAGGCTTACAGTCAGAAGCAACTCAGCCGCGTGGGGCATCGCGTTGATGAACTCAACAGATTTATGCGCTCCGGGGTCAAGGCAGAACTCGAATCTATTGACGCGCAGCTGCGTTCATCAATGTCTCAGCAGCGCCAGAGTTACAGCCAAGTGCGGCGCAAGCAAGCGATTGAGCGCGCCTTGCGGGAAGATCGACTTTCGTTAGCCTCCCTCTCACAGCAAGCGGATAGCATCCGTGCGTCGCTTACCGGATTGTCTCCCGAACAGCAGCAACTCCTCGCAAAACAGCCGTCCTATTTGGAGGCGGACCTGCTGGTTCAGAAGTGGGATACCGACCTCAATGATTTGCGATCTGCGATTCAAGGGATGTCACAACGGTTGTCAGCATTACCGTCGCCGGCGAAAACGGATTTAGGTCAGCATGCCGAGGGCAAGATACTGCTTGAAATGCGGGAAAGCATTGCCCAGCGGGTCGTTGCACTGGTTCAGCTCGCCAATGCTATGGAGCAGTCAATCGGCGAGGTCATCGACGCAGATGGCGAGTTCGTCGGCGCCTATGGTGCAGCGCGAAAAGAATGGAGCGCGGCGAAGGGCGTATTTGACCAGGCATACGAAGCTGCGAAGGGCGCAGCCTCTTCGCATCAGACCCAGCTGAAATCTCTTAGCGAGCTGGAGCAGAAGATAAAGGTCGTGAGCCAGCGCATATCGACCGCCGAGGGAGAGCTGGCATCTCTTGGTAGTCCGGAAGTGACTTTCAACAGGCTGCGAGAGGGGTGGCGAACGCTGCATCAGCGCCGCGGTGACCTCTACACGACCCAATGTTCAAAGTTGACAACTCTGTCCGATGGAACCATCAGGGCGACTGCGCGCCGTGGGGCTAATCTCGAATTGGTCGGCGAGCAAATGAAATCGGTTATGAAGGGATCAGGATTGCGCGGGCAGAGAATAGAGGACATGCTCCAGTCAGTAGCAACAGCGGACGACCCCATCACCGTTTGGGATAGGCTTCTCGACGAGCTTGAAAAGCTCGCACACTTCGAGGCTATCGCGGACCAGCAGCTTTCGCGCCCTGAATCGCCCGCCCTTGTTGCGTGCGGATTTGGCGACGGCGATTTGGGAAAGCTTGCCGAAAAACTCAGCCCCGAAGCTTGGCTTGAGATTGCGCTGACCTCTCTTCAGGACGAAACGACCTTTGAGTACCGAACGAAGGAGCAAGAGTACATTCCGTTCGAAAACGCATCCGCGGGTCAGCAGGCAACAGCGCTTCTTATCGCGCTCCTGAACCAGGCTGGGCCACCTTTGGTGATTGACCAGCCGGAAGATGATCTGGACAACCAAATTATCTTCGATATCGTAAAGCGTGTTTGGAGTGCGAAGACGCGGCGACAGCTTATCTTCTCCAGCCACAATGCAAATCTGGTCGTCAATGGGGATGCAGAGCTTGTTGCTTGGTGCGATTACCGTGTTGCGGGAGACTTCTCGGGAGGGCGGATTGCTGGTGAAGGCGCAATCGATATGCCGACAATACGTGAAACCGTCAAGACCGTTATGGAGGGAGGCGACAAAGCGTTCAAGTTGCGTCTGGAGAAGTACGGTTTCTAGCTACGTTGACGACTGTTAGCATTGCTAACGGCCAGCCAGTCATACCACGAATGCGGAGGAAGTCGAGCCTGTCAGATTTTTTGTGTGCAAGAGGTCATGAGATGATACCGAAAGGGAAACACCATGACCGAAGTAATGAGC
>JAIESJ010000218.1 GCA_019746155.1 Burkholderiales bacterium | reverse complement strand
TTTCGGCTTGAACTTCACTGAATGGTTACTGAGGGCACCGTCCAATAGTGCGTAGTGGTAGGTCGGCAATCCCTTGCCGACAGCTACGGCTTTGATTGTAGCCGACACCCCGGCGGGAAGGGATCCCGCTCTACGGCCCGTGCACGATTTTGTGGCCGGGTCAGTAACGACGGGGGCACTGCCCCCGTTTTTATTTCAGGCGGGGTAAATTGCGCCGAGCACGCGCGGGCCTTTTGCGCCTGTTACGCCAGGCAGGTTGCCCGGGCGGCCATGTAGAGCCTGTAGCGCGAGCCAGGCGAACGCCAGCGCTTCCAGCCATTCTGCAGCGACGCCCAGCGCATCGGTTGCGTCGAGGCCAACGCCCGGCAGCAATTCGCGCAGGCGGCTGACCAGTGCCTGGTTACGCGCGCCTCCGCCGCACACAAAAACCTCCCGCGCCTCCCCGCAATGATCGCTGATCGCGTGTGCGATGCCCCTTGCGGTCAGCTCGATCAGCGTGGCCTGAACGTCGACGGCAGATTCAGTGCCGGAGAGTGTGCGCTTGAGCCATGCGAGATTGAAAGCTTCCCGTCCCGTGCTCTTGGGCGGCGGAAGTCTGAAAAATTCATGGGCCAGCAAAGCGTCAAGCAGCCTGGGCAGGATTTTGCCCTGCGCCGCCCATGCGCCGTTCTCGTCGAACGGTTTTCCCATGCTTTCCATGATCCATGCGTCCAGCAGCAGGTTGCCGGGCCCGCAGTCAAAGCCGGTCACGGTGCCCGAAGGGGGCAAATCGGTCACGTTTGCGATGCCGCCGATGTTGACGATCACGCGATGACGGCCTGCGTCGTGAAAAAGCGCATGGTGGAAGGCGGGAACCAGTGGCGCGCCCTGGCCGCCGGCGGCAATGTCACGGCTGCGGAAATCGCACACTACGGTGATGCCGGTGAGTTCGGCGAGCCGCGCGCCGTTCACCAGTTGCAGGGTATAACCGGCGTCGGGGCGGTGGCGCACGGTCTGGCCGTGGCAGCCGATGGCGGCAATCTGCGCCGGCTTGATCCCGGCCTGCGCGATCAATGTCCTGACCGCCGCGGCATAAGCATGGGAGAGCTGGTTGGCGAGGGTGGCCGCCCGGTGCAGTTCATTGCGCCCTTCATCGTGCAGCCCGAGCAGGCTTTCACGCAACCGCGGCTGGAATGGCTGATAGTGACCGTGCAGCAGCCGGATACCGGTGCCGCCGAAGTCGGCGACTATGGCGTCGATACCGTCAAGGCTGGTGCCTGACATCAACCCGACATAGAGTTCGGGCATCGGAGGGGGGAGAGGCTAATCCAAGCGGGCGATATTGGTTCCGCGCAGCAGGGCGAGGCGTTGCGCCATCGGTTGCGCGACGGCTTCGAATGCCGGTTTCTGGTCCGCTGTAATTGGCGGCGCCGAAGGCATTACGACACGCAACGGGTTCTGATGCACGTTGCTGATGCGGAACTCATAGTGCAGGTGCGGGCCGGTTGCCAGACCCGTTGCGCCGACATAACCGATCACGTCGCCCTGGCTGACGCGGCTGCCCTTGCGGATGCCCTTGGCGAATCCCGAGAGATGGCCGTACCAGGTGGTGTATTTGGACTGGTGACGCAGCACTATAAGATTGCCGTAGCCACCCTGCCTGCCGGCGAACTCGACTACGCCGTCGGCAGTGGCTTTAATGCGGGTGCCGGCGGGCGCGGCGTAATCGATGCCCTTGTGCGCGCGCCATGTCTTGAGCACCGGATGGTAGCGCGCGTTGGTAAAGCCGGAACTGATGCGCGAAAATTCAAGCGGCGACCGCAGGAAGGCCTTGCGGATGTTCTTGCCGTCAAGCGTGTAGTAGCCGCCATGGCCTTCGGCGTTCTGGAAAAAGACAGCCTGGTAGGTCTTGCCCTGGTTGATGAATTCTGCAGCCAGCACGCGCCCCGTTCTGACGATTTCCCCCAGATGGTAGAAGGCTTCGTAGACGACGGTAAAACGGTCGCCCTTGCGCAGGTCTTTGTGAAAGTCGATGTCGGTGGAAAAGATGTCGGCGATCTGGATGGCGACCGTGTCGGAAAGATTGGCGGCATCGGTGGCGGCGAACAGCGAACTTCTGATCTCACCCGACTGCATCAGAGTGCGCTGCTCGAGTTGTATCGGCTGCTCGCTGACGGTATAGCCGCCGGCGCCGCGCTCGGCGGAAAACAGGTTGTTGCCGCTGAGATAGTGCAACGCGACAAGCTTGCCGTCGGCGGTGGTCTTGGCGCTAATGGTGCGGCCCGGGATCAGCTGGTAGAAGGCCTTCGCCTCGCGCATGCCGCGCAAGGTGTTGACCGCTTCGGGATCGTCCACCTGCAGACGCGCGAGCAGGCTGGCAAGGGTATCGCCGCGCTGAATACGCTCCTCGCGCCAGAACGCTTCATTGGGATTGTAAGCCGCAGCAAAATCCGGCAGCGCGACCTGCTCGACGACCTGGGCGACAACAGGCTGCTCGATGATGGTACCGGGGGCGATGCCGAAAGCGGCGACTACTCCGACAAAAGGCAGCATCGCGATGGCGATCAGTCGGCCGAGTTTGTTGTTCGAGACCAGCTCCAACAGGTTTTGCGCTAGAATCACGCTTTTGGCTTGCTGCATGATTTCCCTGAGTTTTTTCTTTAAGCGGCAAGCTTAGCAGAATCCTCTCTGATGGCAAAATCAATATTCCGCATCGTGAAATACAGAAGATCATGGCATCGCTAGACGCACAACTCGAAATCATCAAACGCGGCTGCGACGAACTGCTGATCGAAACCGAACTCAGGGACAGGCTCAAATCCGGGCGGCCGTTGCGCGTCAAGGCCGGTTTCGATCCTACTGCTCCTGATCTTCACCTCGGACATACGGTACTCATCAACAAACTCAGGCAACTTCAGGATCTCGGTCACCATATCCTGTTCCTGATCGGTGATTTCACCGGCATGATCGGCGATCCCACCGGAAAGAATACGACGCGCCCGCCACTCACGCGCGAAGAGGTGGCGCAGAACGCCCATACCTATACCGATCAGGTATTCAAGATTCTCGACCGCGACAGAACCGAGGTCGTGTTCAACTCGTCGTGGATGGACAGGATGGGCGCCGCCGACATGATCCGGCTCGCCGCAACACACACCGTGGCGCGCATGCTCGAGCGCGACGATTTCAGCAAGCGCTATAAAGGCAATCAGCCGATCGCAATTCACGAGTTTCTCTACCCGCTGGTGCAGGGTTATGATTCGGTGGTGCTCAAATGCGACATCGAGCTCGGCGGTAGCGACCAGAAGTTCAACCTGCTGATGGGGCGCGAACTCCAAAAGCATTTCGGCCAGCCGCCGCAGTGCATACTGACCATGCCGCTTTTGGAAGGACTGGACGGCGTCAACAAGATGTCGAAGTCGCTCGGTAACTACGTCGGCATCAACGAAAGCCCTGCGGAAATTTTCGGCAAGCTGATGTCGGTTTCCGACGAACTGATGTGGCGCTATATCGAGCTGCTGTCTTTTGAGCCGCCCGAAACCATCCGTAAATGGAAGCAGGAGGTTGCGCAGGGGCGTAACCCCCGCGACATCAAGGTTGCGCTCGCGCAGGAAATGGTCGCGCGCTTCCACGGCAAGGCCGCGGCGGAAGCGGCTCTCGCTGATTTCGAGGCCCGCTTCAGGCAAGGCGAGGTGCCTGAAAATATCCCCGAAGTGAACCTGAGCCCGGACGGTGATGGCCTCCCCATAGCGCAGGTGCTGAAACAGACGGGTTTGACCGCCAGTACGTCTGAAGCCCTGCGCATGATCGAGCAAGGTGGTGTGAAATTGAACGGAGAGAAAGTCAGCGACAAAGCGCTGAGGCTTGGCAAAGGCGAACCGTTCGTGCTTCAGGTAGGCAAGCGCAAGTTCGTGCGCGTCACTATTGTATAGGATCGGCCCCGGGCCCTCGGGCAGCCGTCCATAAAAAAGGCGCACAGGTCTTTCGACTCTGCGCGCCCGCCCACCAAGATTGGTTTCTTGCCCGTTATTCTGGCGAGGGCTCAGACGAGCTGGGACTCGGGCTTCTTCTCCTCGTCGCCTTCCGACAGGATCAGTTGCGACTCAGGTTTCTTTTCCTCGTCGCCTTCGGCGTAGACGTTGGACATCGGAACCGCGAACGCGCTGCCCAGCGCAAGTGCAAGTATGGTTTTGCGAATCATGATGCTCTCCTTGAAAGCGATGCGGCGAGTACCGGCATCAGTGAAGGAAAGCATACGGGCAGTGTTGGTTTGCGGCGACGACTTTTACATGAATTTACGTTGCTTTCATGGGGCTTACGCGGGACTTACGCGAAGCTTACGAATGCGCGAAGGCCGGCCTGCGCGGTGGTGTATTTAGCCGGGAGCGGTCGAGATGAGCGGGCATGTTGCAACCCGGTTCAGTATGGCGGATAATCCGCTTTCGAAAATGCCGTTAAACCCAATGGAGGGATCATGCGTCGAGTATCGCTCACCCAATACCTTGTCGAGCAGCAGCGCAACCACAATAAAGTCTCGTCGGAGCTGCGGTTGCTGATCGAGGTCGTTGCGCGCGCCTGCAAAGCAATCGGCCACGCCGTGAGCAAAGGGGCGCTTGCCGATGTCCTGGGCGGTGCGGGGACCGAAAATGTGCAGGGTGAGGCGCAGAAAAAGCTCGATGTGATTTCCAACGAGGTGCTGCTGGAGGCGAACGAGTGGGGCGGCCACCTTGCGGCGATGGCGTCGGAAGAAATGGAGAAGCCGCACCAGATCCCGCGCGACTATCCGCGCGGCGGCTTTCTGCTGTTGTTCGATCCGCTCGACGGTTCTTCCAACATCGATGTCAATGTTTCGATCGGCACGATTTTCTCGGTGTTGCGTTGCCCGGAGGGTGTCGCGGAGCCTGACGAAAAAGCGTTTTTGCAGCCCGGCTCCAGGCAGGTTGCAGCCGGCTTTGCGGTCTACGGCCCGTCGACTCTTCTCGTGCTGACGGTCGGCAACGGCGTGGCCGGTTTTACGCTGGACCGCGAGCTGGGCAGCTGGGTGCTGACCCAGCAGAAAATCGAGATTCCTGCGGACACCAAGGAGTTTGCGATCAATATGTCGAATATGCGCAACTGGGAGCCGCCGGTCAGGCGCTATATCGACGAATGCCTTGCCGGCGAGAGCGGCCCGCGCGGCAAGGACTTCAACATGCGCTGGGTGGCCTCCATGGTGGCCGACGTCTATCGCATACTGTCGCGCGGCGGGGTGTTCATGTATCCGCGGGACGCCAAGCGCAAGGATGGCAGGCTGCGGCTGATGTATGAAGCCAATCCGATGGCGTTCATCGTCGAGCAGGCAGGCGGGGCGGCGACCGACGGCCGGAACCGTATTCTCGATATCCAGCCTGAAGCTCTGCATCAGCGCGTCGGCGTTATTCTCGGATCAAAAAACGAAGTCGGGCTGGTTACCCGCTATCACGCCACGGGCTGATTGCGGGCGCGCCCGCAAAACCGCGCGGCCGCCAGGAATTCGCCGCCGGACAGGCCAAGGTTAAAATCGATCGTGTTCAACGGCAAGGACGGCAATCATGCGACAAACCGATAATGCGCCGGCAGGCAGCGAAATCGCGACGCTGGGCGGCGGCTGTTTCTGGTGTCTCGAAGCGGTGTTCGACGAGTTGAACGGCGTCGAGTCAGTCGAATCCGGCTATATGGGCGGACGGAAGGCCGATCCCTCATATGAAGAAGTGTGCAGCGGCGGAACCGGGCATGCCGAGGTTGTGCAAATCAGGTTCAATCCGGAAGTCATTACCTTCAGGGAAATCCTGGAAGTTTTCTTTGTGATCCACGACCCGACCCAGCTCAACTTCCAGGGCAACGACGTCGGCACGCAGTACCGCTCGGTGATTTTTTACCATTCGCCCGGGCAAAAAGCGGTAGCGGAACAGGTGATTTCGGACCTCGACGCCGCCAGGCTATGGAACGATCCGATCGTAACGGAGATCACGCCGGCATCCACGTTCTATATCGCCGAGGATTACCACCAGGGATACTTCGAACTCAATCCGCATCAGCCGTACTGCCAGGCCGTCGTGGCGCCGAAAGTGGCCAAGTTCCGCAAGCAGTTTCTGAAAAAGCTCAAGAAAAGGGACTAGCCCATTGATTTGCCGTTGCTCTTGCTGCGCCGGGTGCATTGCGCGCCCCCTCGCTCGGCCAGGGCCTGTTGTGAGGCGGTTGTCGCCAGCCGCCAGACCCGGAGGGGTGTTTCGGACAGGGTGGATCGGCAAACCGCTTTTACAGAGGGGAAAAGGATGCATTTATCCGAAATGCGCGGATGTTGAAAGAGATTGACAAGTATGTTTCTCCTCGGCATTCTCTCGTCACCGTGCCATCCGATGTGGCAAGGCAAACCGACCGTTCATTACCATCACTCTACCAACGGGAGATATTCAATGGCTGCAAAGAAAAAGTCCACCAAGAAGACCGCTGCGAAAAAGAAGAGCGGGGCAAAACGTAAACCGAATGCTGCGTTCATGAAGGCCATGCAGCCCAGCGCTGCACTCGGTGCAGTGATCGGCAACAGCGCGATGCCGCGCACCGAAGTTACCAAGAAAATCTGGGCCTACATCAAGCGCAACGGGCTGCAGGACAGCAAGAACAGACGCATGATCAATGCTGACGAAAAATTGAAAGACGTGTTCGGCGGCAAGAAGCAGGTCTCGATGTTCGAGATGACCAAGCTGGTCAACAAACACCTCAAGTAAGCGTTTTTTCGCACTGTGACGGCCGGCGCCGCATCCCGCGGTGGCCAGCCGTTTTGTTTTGACGCAGAGTGCGCACCCGGATCGCGTGGGCTAGCCTCTGCGCGCGTAATAGCCGCCCGCCGGCGCAGCGCGCCATGCAACCTGTGCGATACCGAAGCAGGTGATGACAATGCCGACGATGCCGAGGCACCGTCGGCGCCACGCCGAACAGCAGCAGTTCCAGCCCTCGATCATGTAGGCGAGTGGCGCGAGTGTCGCAATGGCGGCGATGATCTTGAACGCCGCGCCTACAACATCGAATCGATAGAGAAGCTCGCCGGCATCTGCGTCGCCTGCGGCGAGAAAGTGCAGGCTGCGGTCAAGCTGCTGTCGAACATGGACAATGCGGCTGCCATCATGAAAATATGCGAGGAGATCGACAAGCTTGAATCCGAAGCCGACCGCGTCGAGCGCGCAGCAATGGCCAAGCTGTTCCGCGACGAGCCGGACGTGCGCCAGGTGATCAAGCTGCGCGCGATTTACATGTTGCTCGAAACCGTCACCGATACCTGCGAGGACGTTGCCAACATCATCGAAGGCATCGTGCTCGAGAACTCGTAAGCCTGCCACGCCGCCTCGGGGCCATACTCAAGAACAATAAGCCATCCCCCATGACTTTTGAAGTGCTCGTATTCCTGATCCTGGTCGCTCTCGTGTTTGACTTCATGAACGGCTTTCATGACGCCGCCAACTCCATTGCGACAGTCGTATCAACCGGCGTGCTCAAGCCGCTATGGGCGGTGGGTTGGGCGGCTTTTTTCAATTTCATGGCGTTTTTTATTTTTCAGACGAAGGTTGCGACCACCATCGGCAAGGGCATCATCGATCCGGCCATCATTGATCATTATGTGGTATTCGGCGCGCTGGTCGGCGCAATCGCATGGAACCTCATCACGTGGTTCTATGGCATTCCGTCGAGTTCATCGCACGCGTTGATCGGGGGGGTTGGTGGGGGCAGCGGTAGCGAAGGCCGGGACCGGTTCGCTGATGGCGAGCGGTCTGGTAAAAACCATCGTGTTTATCGTGTTCTCTCCGCTGCTGGGGTTCGTGCTTGGGGCCCTGCTGGTGATCCTCGTTTCATGGATATGCTTTCGGACATCGCCGAGTCGGGTAGACAGCTGGTTTCGCCGGCTGCAACTGATTTCTGCCGGCATGTACAGCCTGGGCCACGGCGGTAACGATGCCCAGAAAACGGCCGGGATCATATGGATGCTGCTGATCGCGGCCGGAATATCCAGTACCGAGGCTGACGTGCCGGCATGGGTAGTCATCGCGTGTTACGTGACGATTGCGCTTGGCACGCTGTTTGGGGGCTGGCGTATCGTCAAAACGATGGGCCAGAGAATCACCAAGCTCAAGCCGGTAGGCGGCTTTTGTGCCGAGACCGGCGGGGCCATGACGCTGTTTCTCGCAACTGCATTCGGTATCCCGGTTTCCACTACGCATACGATCACCGGGGCAATCGTCGGCGTTGGCTCGGCGCGGAAATTTTCCGCAGTGCGGTGGGGGGTGGCGGGCGGCATCGTGTGGGCGTGGATACTGACCATACCCTGTTCTGCCTTCATCGCCGCAGTCGCGTGGCGGCTGGGGCGGGACTATCTGTGAGCCGGCTGGCGCCGCCGGTCACATACTAAGGCGCCAGCCGTTCGATTTTCCAGCCGCCGTCTGGCCGGCGGCGGAACAGAACCCGGTCGTGCAGACGGTTGGGACGGCCCTGCCAGAACTCGACTGCGGCGGGGATCAGGCGATAGCCGCCCCAGAATGCCGGGCGCGGCGGATTGTCGCCATGGCGTTTCTCGGCTTCCGCAAAGCGCGCCTCGAGCGTCGCGCGATCCGGCACCGCTGCGCTTTGCGGCGAGACGATGGCGGCGTAGCGGCTGCCGAGCGGGCGGCTCGAGAAATATTGGTCTGACTCCTCGGGCGGCACTTTTTCGACGCGGCCCTCGATACGCACCTCGCGTTCCAGCTCGATCCAGTAAAAAAGCAAAGCGGCTTCCGGCCTTGCCGCAAGCTCCCTGCCCTTGCGGCTTTCGTAGTTGGTATAGAACACGAAACCGGCCTGATCGACATCCTTCAGCAGCACGATGCGCGCCGAAGGCCGGCCTGCTGCGGACACGGTCGCGAGCGTCATCGCGTTGACCATCGGTATCCGCGCCGCGACTGCCTCGTCGAACCACCTGGTGAATTGCGTGATAGGGTCGCGCGCGACATCCTTTTCATCGAGGCTTTCGCGCATGTACTCCTGGCGCAGGCTGGCGATATCCATGGGCTGGCTGGGTTGCGGGCAGCCGCTATTCTAACGCGGGGCGCGCATGATGGGCGTATTGCCGCGCCACATTTTGATTTCAGTCAAATATTCGCCGGAGAATATGAACGTCCGGCAAGGAATTCGGCGAGCACGCGCGCAGTGTGAGAACGGCCCGCACATTTTGCGATCTCCGGTGGCGCGCCCTGCGCGATGATCCGTCCGCCGCCTTCGCCGCCTTCCGGGCCCAGGTCGATGATCCAGTCGGCATCGGCGATGATGTCGAGATTATGCTCGATGACCACCACGGTGTTGCCGGCGTCGACCAGGCGGTGCAGCACGTGGATGAGCTTCTCGACGTCCGCCATATGCAGCCCGACGGTCGGCTCATCGAGCACATAGAGCGTATGCCTGTGCGTGCCGCTGCGGCCCGGACGTGCGCCGGCGTCGGTGCCGTCCGCGCGCACCTTGGACAATTCGGTGACGAGCTTGATGCGCTGCGCCTCGCCGCCGGAGAGCGTCGGACTCTGCTGGCCGAGCGTGAGATAGCCCAGACCCACATCCTGCAGCAGCGTGAGCGTATGGTGAACGGAGGAATGCGCGCCGAAAAAACCGGCCGCTTCGTCGACGTTCATTGCAAGCACGTCGCCGATTGATTTGTCCTTGAACCGTACCGCCAGCGTCTCGGTGTTGAAGCGTGCGCCGCCGCATACCTCGCATGTCACCTTCACGTCGGGCAGAAAACTCATCTCAATTTTCCTGAATCCCTGACCTTCGCATGCTTCGCACCTGCCTCCCGCCATGTTGAACGAGAAACGGCTTGCGGAGTAGCCGCGCATGCGCGCTTGCGTCGTTGCTGCAAACAGGCGCCGGATCGCGTCCCAGAAGCCGACATAGGTTGCAGGGCAGGAGCGCGGTGTCTTGCCGATCGGCGTCTGGTCGACTTCGAGCACCCGTCCCACCCGCTCCCAGCCTTTGATTTCGCGGCAGCCGACGGCCGCTGCCTGCCTTTTTTTGCGGGCTTCGGACACCAGGCGGTGCAGATTGGCATAGAGCACGTCGCGTGCCAATGTCGACTTGCCCGAGCCGGAAACGCCGGTCACGGCGGTGAGCCGCCCGAGCGGCACGCGCACTTCGAGGTCCTTGAGATTGTGCAGTCTCGCGCCCGTGATCTCCAGTGCCGGCGTGCGCCGGTCGACGGGACGCGGCGCATGCAGCGGGTGCCTGAGCGGGTTGGCAAGGAACCTGCCGGTGAGCGAATCCGGATGGCGCATGAGATCGGTGGCCAGGCCCTCGGCGACCACCCGCCCCCCGAGCTTGCCCGCGCCGGGCCCCAGGTCGATCACATGTGCGGCGCGGCGAATGGTATCTTCATCGTGCTCGACCACCACCAGAGTGTTGCCCTTTGCTTCGAGCCTGGCGAGCGTGTCGAGCAGGATGCGGTTGTCGCGCGGATGCAGCCCTATCGTGGGTTCGTCGAGGATGTAACACACTCCGCGCAGGTTGGAGCCCAGTTGCGCAGCGAGCCGGATGCGCTGCGCCTCGCCGCCGGAGAGCGTCGGGGCGGCACGGTCGAGCGCAAGATAGGAGAGCCCCACTGCGTCGAGGAATGCCAGGCGCGACTTGAGTTCGGCCACGATGTCGCGTGCGATTTCCGCTTCGCGGCCCTTCAATTCGAGGTCGTGGAACAGCGCTGCCAGTTGCGCCACAGGCAGCGCGGTGAGATCGGCAATCGAGCGGTCGCGGTAGCGGACGGCGAGTGCTTCGCGGTTGAGGCGCTTGCCGCCGCACGACGGACAGGTCTCGTCGACTTCGAGCCATTCCAGCCACGAGTCGAGCACATGATCTTCCGTGCCGGTCTTTTCACGTTCCTCGCTCCAGTCGACGCCGGCGAGCTTGAGTCCGGTGCCGTAGCAGTCGGGGCACCAGCCGTGCTTGGAGTTGAACGAGAACAGGCGCGGATCAGGCTCGGGGAAGCTCCTGCCGCACGACGGGCAGGCGCGCTTCACCGAGAACACGGTTTCGGTCACGCATACGAGTGATGGATCGTTCCGCTCCATCGCCTGCGCCAGTGAGTCGAGATGGCCCAGCACGTGTACCACGCCTTTGCCGAAAGCGAGCGTGCTGCCGAGCGCCTCGCGCAGCGCCCGCTCGTTTTCCGGCGCGACGCGTATGTCGGCAACCGGCAGCTCGATGGTGTGTTCCTGAAAACGCGACAGCCGCGGCCACTTGTCGGTCGGCAGGAACGCGCCGTCCACTCGAAGATGGGTATGGCCTTTGCCGGCCGCCCACTTGGCGAGATCGGTGTAATAGCCCTTGCGGTTGACGACCAGCGGCGCGAGCAGGCCGATGCGGCTGCCGCGGTAGTCGCGCGAGATGCGTGAGGCGATGGCGTCCGGACTTTGCGGCTCGATGGCTGCATTGCAGTCGGGGCAGTATTGGGTGCCGAGCTTGACGTAGAGCAGGCGCAGGAAATGATAGATCTCGGTCAAGGTGGCCACCGTGCTCTTGCGCCCGCCGCGGCTTGTGCGCTGTTCGATCGCGACGGTCGGTGGGATGCCGGAGATCGCATCAACGTCCGGCCGCGCCGCCGCCTGGACGAATTGCCGCGCGTAGGCGTTGAGCGATTCGAGATAGCGGCGCTGTCCTTCGGCAAACAGGATATCGAAGGCAAGCGTGGACTTTCCCGAGCCCGAGACGCCGGTCACCACCGTAAACTTGTTGCGCGGGATGTCGACGTCGATGTTCCTGAGATTGTGCTCGCGAGCGTTGTGGATGCGTATCGAGTCCCCTCTCTGCCTTCGGGAGAGAGGCCGGGAGTGAGGGATCGAAGGGGAGGGAGTTCCCAGAGCTGCTTCGTAATCCCTGAGCGCTTTGCCGGTATGCGAGCCGGCGTGGGCCATCACGTCGCGCGGCATGCCGCAGCAGACGACCTCGCCGCCGGCATCGCCGCCCTCGGGACCGAGATCGATGATCCAGTCGCTGGCGGCGATCACGTCGAGGTTGTGCTCGATCACCACCAGCGAGTGACCCGCGGCGATCAGCTGACGGAAAGCGCGCAGGAGCTTGGCCACGTCGTCGAAGTGCAGGCCAGTGGTGGGTTCGTCGAACAAGAACAGTGAGGCACCGCGCGTGCGCACGTTTGCCGCGGCCAGATGGCCGGCGAGTTTGAGCCGCTGTGCTTCGCCGCCCGAGAGCGTCGGCACCGGCTGGCCGAGCTTCAGGTATTCGAGGCCGACATCGGCGAGGGGCTGCAGCACGTGCTGAACCTCGGACCGGTCAGCGAAGAATGCGAGCGCTTCGCTGGCCGTCATGTCGAGTACATCGGCAATCGACCGGCCTTCCAGAGTGACTTCGAGCACTTCCGGACGGTAGCGCCGGCCGTCGCAATCGGGGCAGCGCAGATAAACGTCGGACAGGAACTGCATCTCGACATGCTCGAAACCGTTGCCGCCGCAAGTCGGGCAGCGGCCGTTGCCGGAGTTGAAGCTGAAGGTGCCTGCCGTGTAGCCGCGTTCTTGCGCCAGCGGCGCCCTGGTAAAAAGGCTGCGGATCGCATCGAATGCGCCGACATGACTTGCGGGGTTGGAGCGCGTGGTGCGTCCGATCGGCGACTGGTCGACCATCACGACATCCGCGATGTGTTCGTGGCCGAGGAGCGTACGGTGGCGGCCCGGCGCCTCGGTCGGCTTGCCCTTGATCTTGAGCAGGGCGGGGTAGAGCACGTCCTGCACCAGCGTCGATTTGCCCGAGCCGGAAACTCCGGTGACGCAGACCAGGCGCTGGAGCGGGATCGCAACGTCGATGTTCTTGAGATTGTGTTCGGCTGCGCCGAGCAGCTCGATCTTCGGACCATCCGGAGCCGGTGGCGTGGGCGCCATGCCGCAGTGCGCGCGCCGGCTGCCGGCCAGATAGCGCCCTGTTATGGAACTCTTTGATTTTTTTATATTTTCTGGCGTGCCGAAAAAAACGATCTCACCGCCGCGCGCGCCCGGCCCCGGCCCCATGTCGAGGACGCGGTCGGCGGCGAGCATGACTTGCGGATCGTGCTCGACCACCACCAGCGAATTGCCGGCGTTGCGCAGCCTGTGCATGATGTCGATGATGCGCCCCATGTCGCGCGGATGCAGCCCGATCGAGGGTTCGTCGAGCACGAACAGCGTATTGACGAGCGAAGTGCCAAGCGCGGTGGTGAGATTGATGCGCTGCACTTCGCCGCCGGAGAGCGTGCGCGACTGGCGGTCGAGCGTGAGGTAGCCCAGCCCGACCTGCGTGAGATAAGCGAGCCGCGTGCGGATCTCGGCGAGCAGCAGGTCGGTTGCTTCGTCCAGCGGCGCCGGGAGATGCAATTGTTCGATGAATGCGCGGCAACGCTCGATGGGCAGCAGCATGAGATCGTGCACCGTGAGCCCCGGAAGCTGTCCGAGTACAGCGGTGCCGAACGTGATGCCGTGGGGCGGGAAGCGCTGTTCGGCCGGTAATACGCGATCCGCATCGTCTTTCGTGCCGAGCCGCCAGGCGAGCGCCTCGGGTTTGAGCCGTGCGCCGTCGCAGGTGCCGCAGGGCGTATAAGCCCGATACTTCGACAGCAGCACGCGGATGTGCATCTTGTAGGCCTTGGTCTCCAGCCACTTGAAAAAGCGGCTGACGCCGTACCAGGTGCCGGGCCATGATTTGCGCCAGTTGACCCACTCGGATTCGCCTTCGAGCACCCAGTGGCGTTGCGCTGGCGTGAGATCGCGCCACGGCGTGTCGAGCGGGATGCCGCGTTTTTTCGCGTATTTCTCAAGATCGTCCTGGCATTCGCGGAAGCTCGGCGTCTGCCACGGTTTCACCGCGCCCGCGCGCAGCGTTTTCGATTCGTCGGGCACGATGAGCCCGTAGTCGACGCCGATCACGCGGCCAAAGCCGCGGCAGGTATCGCAGGCGCCCACTGGCGAGTTGAACGAGAACAAGCTGGGCGTCGGCTCCCGGTAATAGATGTCGCAGTCGGCGCAGTGCAGGTCGGAAGAAAACCGCCACACCGTGGTTTCCTCCCCTTCAAGGGTAGGGTGAGGGTGAGCTTTCGCTGGCGCTGTGCCGGAACCCGCCCCCCTCCCGGCCTCCCCCTTGAAGGGGGAGGTGTCAGGGTCCGCAAGCACATGCACATTGACGCGCCCCTGGCCTATCCTGAGCGCGGACTCGATCGCCTCGATCAGCCGCGCGCGTCCGGCGCTCGATGCGCGCAGCCGGTCCTGGATGACTTCGAAAATCTTTCCATGCCGTGTGTGAAAGCGTGTATAGCCCTGCTGTTCGAGCAGCGCACGCACTTCGGCTTCCGAGAAATTCTTCGGCACCGTGACCGGAAAAGCGATGACAAGGCGGGGGTCGCCTGCGGCGTGGGCGCGCGCGACGATCTCGGCGTGGATCGTCTCCGGCGTATCGCGGACCACTTTCCGTCCGCAGCCGCGGCAGTAGAGGTGCGCTGCGCGCGCAAACAAAAGCTTCAGGTGATCGTTCAACTCCGTCATGGTGCCGACGGTGGAGCGCGAGGTGCGCACCGGGTTGGTCTGGTCGATGGCGATCGCCGGTGGAATGCCTTCGATGGCGTCGACCTGCGGGCGGTCCTGCCGGTCGAGAAACTGTCGTGCGTAGGGCGAAAAGGTCTCGACGTAACGGCGCTGGCCTTCGGCGTAAAGCGTGTCGAATACAAGCGAAGACTTGCCCGAACCCGAGACACCGGTGACCACGATCAGCTCGTTCGTCGGCAGCTCGAGCGTGAGGTTCTTGAGATTGTTCTGGCGCGCGCCGCGAATGATGATGGCGGCGTCGCGTTGACGTTGTGACATTTGCGGTCCGGGAACGAAAAAAGTGCGCTGCGGTCGGCTAGCGCCTTCAGCGCACCAAGCGAAAAGAGAAGGCGACCTGCAAGCGGCATTTTATCGGTTGGCGGGGGCTTGCGTCTCGCCGTTCCAAAAAAAGCGGGGCGGGGATTACCCCGCCCCGCCCCTGTCAGGATGCCTGGCTATGCTTTTTCCAACGCCGCCAGCACCTTGTCCGGCGTGAACGGCACCGAGCGCAGCCGCACGCCGATCGCATCGTAGACGGCGTTGGAGATCGCCGAGGGCACGACCGCCGCGGTCGGCTCGCCCGCCCCCCACGGCTTCTCGGTCGGCCGGTCGATGAGATCGATCACGATCTCCGGCACGTCGGGGAAGGTGAGAATCGGGTAAGTCTTCCAGTCGAGGCTCGTCACCGTCGAGCGGTTGAACTGCAGGTCTTCGATCAGCGTGCGGCTTATCGTTTGCACCACGTTGCCTTCGATCTGATTCTTGAGGCCGTCGGGATTGATGATTTGGCCGCAATCGTGCGCGACGTAGAAGCGGTCGACCTTGATCTTGCCGGTCTGCCGGTTCACGGTCACGTCCGCCACCACGCCGACATAGGTGCGCACCAGCTCGTACTTGATGTAGGACACGCCGCGGCCGGTGACGATATCGCCGCTTGCGGGCTTGCGGCCGCTGCCGGGCTGCCAGTTGGCGAGCCGGGCGAGCCGTTCGACCACTTCCAGCCCGCGTGGATCCTTGAGACTGCGCCGCCGGTACTCGAGCGGATCGATGCCTGCGGCCGCCGCGCATTCGTCTATGAAGCACTCGTTGCCGTAAGTGTTCTGCATGCGGCCGGGGGTGCGGATCCACGAGGGCCGGAACGGCGTCTCCGCGAGCCAGTGCGCGGTGGCCTTGATGTTGGGGATCGTGTACGGGATGGCGAGCGACTGGTGGATGTTGCCGGGATGCGCATCTTCCTTCGGCAGCCCGGCAAGCTCCGCTGCGACCAGCGTCACCGCGATCTGCTTGGGACGGTCGGGGATGAACACTTCCGATTCCCACGCGACCGGGTAGCCGTTGTCGTCGAGCGCGGCACGGTAGTCGAGCAGCGTGGGTGGACCTTTCGGGTCCCAGCCGTGCTCATCGGCGCGCATCCACTGCACGCGCACCGGTTTGCCGAGCTCCTTGGCCAGCAGCGCCGCGTCGGCTGCAGCGTCCTCGTGTCCGTTACGGCCATAGCAGCCCGAGCCTTCGAGATAGATGCAGCGCACGTCGGCTTCCGCCATCTGCAGCATGTTCGCCATCTGCTTGCGCAGCAGATGGGTCGCCTGCGACGCTGTCCAGTACGTGAGCTTGCCGCCCTTGAACTCGGCGACCGCGCACGAGGGGCCCAGCGAGCCGTGAGTGTGGATCGCGAAGTCATAGGTTGCATTGAGCGTCCTGGCCGCGGTCTTCATCGCTTCCGCAGGATTGCCGGTCTTCTGCAGCTCTTCGCTTTTGTTGACTTTGGTCTTGCGCACGTAGTCCCACAGCCTGGCCTTGTCGGGCAGCCCCTGCCAATCCGACCATTGCGCCTTCACGGCGCTGGCGGCGCGGATTGCGGCCCATTCGTTCTTCGCCACCACGGCGAGGAAATTGCCCTTGCGCACCGTCGTCACATAGCCGGGGATCTTTTTCGCTTGCGAGTCGTCCACCGCCAGCAGGCTGGCCTTCATCGCCGCCGGCCGTACCACGCGCGCGTGCAGCATGCCGCGGCGCTTGAAGTCCTGCATGTAGGTGAACTTGCCGGTGACCTTGTCCGGGATGTCGAGGCGCGAAACCGACTTGCCGACGATGGTGTAGGTTGCCGGGTTCTTGGTCGGCGCTTTCGCGTCCACCTTCATCTCGAAGTGCTTGCCGCCCACGAGCTGGCCGTACGAGATGCTCTTGCCGCCGCCGAGCGGCATGATCTGCCCGTCCTTGGCGTAGAGCTTGTCCCTGGCGACGCCGAGCTTTTCCGCGGCGCGGCCGAGCAGCGCTTCGCGCGCGGTGGCCGCCGCCTGACGCAGTTGCATGCCGCCGATCTGGATCGAGAGGCTGCCGTAGGTCGGCCCCTGGTCGGGGGTAAGCAGTGTGTCGCCCTGGATCAGTTCAACCTTGTCCATGGGCACCGCGAGTTCTTCGGCGGCGATTTGCGTGAGCGCGGTGTAAATCCCGGTGCCGAGATCGACCTTGCCGGAAAATACCGTGACCTTGCCCGTCGAGTCGATGGCGAGAAACCCGTCGACCTGGTCGAGGGCTACCGTCTTCGCGGCGGCCGGGAGCTGGGTTGCGGCCTCGGCGGCGGGGTTGGCAATGCTGAACGTGACGATGAGCGCGCCGGAAGTTTTCAGAAAATCACGGCGTGAGATTTTTTCCTGCAACATGGCTGGTTCCTCCTTACGCCATCATTCCGGATGCGCGTTTCACCGCGCGCACGATGCGGACATGGGTGCCACAACGGCATAAATTGTCGGCGAGCGCCTGCTTGATCTGCTCTTCGGTCGGGTGCTTGTTGGTCTTCAGGAAAGCCGCGGCCTGCATGATCATGCCGTTGATGCAGTAGCCGCACTGCACCGCCTGCTCTTCGATAAAAGCTTTCTGCAGCGGGTGCAGCTTCTGCGGCGTGCCGAGGCCTTCAAGCGTCACGATTTTCTTGCCGGCGGCCTTGGCCACCGGATAGCTGCAGGAGCGCACCGCCTGGCCGTCGACGTGTACGGTACATGCCCCGCACTGGGCAAGGCCGCAGCCGAAGTGCGGCCCATGCAGATCGAGGTCGTTGCGCAGCGCGTAGAGCAGCGGCATTTGCGGGTCGTCGGTGCGGATTTTGTGGGACTTGCCGTTGACCTGAAGGGTAAGAGTAGTGACCATGCATTCCTCCCGAAAAAAGGTGGGGTGACCAATTTATGCCTATGCCATGGCCTTGGCAAGCGGGTACGCGTGGTATCGAATTTGCAGTGTGTTACGGCAAGGTCGGCCGGGCGCGTCCGGTATGACCGGTTGCCTGGCGTAAGATGTTGAACCGAAAGGGGGGGATTGTCCATGAAAGCGATGCTGCTCAAGGCCGCGAACGTGCCGCTGGTTCTCGAAACCGTTCCTGATCCGGTACCCGGCCCGGGCGAAGCCGTGGCCAAGGTGCTTGCCTGCGGCGCGGGACTTACCGTTCATCACGCGCGCGCCGGACGCCTGTCTATCCAGTATCCACGCATTCTCGGTCACGAGATCACCGGCGAAATCGTCGCCACCGGGCCGGGCGTGACGGAGTTGAAGACCGGCGATCCGGTCACCGCCTATTTCTACCTGACCTGCGGACACTGCTACTGGTGCCGCACCAACCGTGAAACGCTGTGCGACAACTTCGGCGGCTATGTCGGGCGCGAAACAGACGGCGGCTACGCCGAGTACATCAAGCTGCCGGCGCGGAATTTCATGAAACTTCCGCCCGGGCTCGACTGGCGCGGGCAACCGGCGGAAGTGGGCGTCATTTGCGATGCAATCGCCACTCCCGTGAAAGTCATTCGCAGAGCGCGCGTAACGCCTTCCGACACCGTTGCCGTGTTCGGCGCGGGCGGCGGCCTGGGCGTGCACATGCTGATGATTGCGCGCTGGGCGCGAGCGCGGCAGGTAATCGCGGTGGACGCGATGGCCTCGAAGTTCGAAACCTGCCTCAAGGCCGGGGCGGACGCGGCCGTGAACGCAGCGGAAGGCAAAGTCGCCGAACAACTGCTCGAACTGACCGGCGGCAAGGGCATCGACGTGGCCATCGACTTCGTGTGCACGGCCGGCACGCTCGAAGCCGCGGGCCGTGCGCTCGGCAAGGGCGGGCGGCTCGTGGTGCTGGGCGGTCACGGCCAGCCGTTCCGGGTTGATGCCGGCAACACGCTGCGCAAGGAAATCGAAATCATGGGCAGCCGCTACGCCACGCGGCAGGAAGTCCTGGATTCGCTCGATCTCGTTGCGCGCGGCGAGGTGTGGCCGCTGGTGACCGAGAAAGTGCCGTTCGAACAGGCGGAGGCGATTCACCAGCGGCTCGACGCGGGGCTCATCACCGGTCGCGCGGCGCTCGTGATGATCTGAGTCGTCCGCAACGGATGTGGAGTCGCCGGGCAAAAACCACGGGAACGACGCCCTCCCGGACCCTGTCGGCCGGCTGAGGGAAAACAATCCGGATTTCCTCCGGACTTCGCGCGATTCCGCGCATTCCGCTATGATTGCGCGTTTCACATCCGCGGATAGTCATGGCTCAATACGTTTACACCATGCGCCGGGTCGGCAAGGTCGTGCCACCCAAGCGCGTCATTCTCAAGGACATCTCACTCTCGTTCTTCCCCGGTGCCAAGATCGGCGTACTGGGTCTCAACGGCTCGGGCAAATCGAGCCTGCTCAAGATCATGGCGGGGGTGGACAAGGAATTCGACGGTGAAGCGATCCCCATGCCCAACATGCGCGTAGGCTTCTTGCCGCAGGAGCCGCAGCTCGATCCCGCGAAGGACGTGCGCGGCAACGTCGAAGAAGGCGTCGCCTCGACCATGATGCTCATCAAGCGGTTCAATGCCATCAGCGACCGTTTTGCCGAGCCCATGGAAGACGACGAGATGAACCGGCTGCTCGAAGAGCAGGGCGAGCTGCAGGCGAAGATCGACGCCGTGAACGGCTGGGAGATCGACCGCCAGCTCGAGGTGGCCGCCGATGCGCTGCGCCTGCCGCCGTGGGATGCCGAAGTCACCAAGCTCTCGGGCGGCGAAAAGCGCCGGGTGGCACTGTGCCGGCTGCTGCTGTCCGAGCCCGACATGCTGCTGCTCGACGAGCCGACCAATCATCTCGATGCGCTCTCGGTGCAGTGGCTGGAACAGTTTCTCGAGCGTTACCCCGGCACCGTGATTGCCGTCACCCACGACCGCTATTTCCTCGACAACGTCGCGGGCTGGATCCTCGAACTCGACCGCGGCTACGGCATCCCGTGGGAGGGCAACTACTCTTCGTGGCTGGAGCAGAAAGAGCGGCGCCTGGAGATCGAGGCCAAGCAGGAATCCGCGCGCATCAAAGCGATGCAGCAGGAACTCGAATGGGTGCGCGCCAACCCGAAAGCACGACAGGCCAAGAGCAAGGCGCGCCTTGCGCGGTTCGAGGAGCTGGCTTCGCAGGAGTTCCAAAAACGCAATGAAACCAATGAGATATACATTCCGCCCGGGCCGCACCTGGGTGACCTCGTGGTCGAGGCCGAGGGGCTGAAGAAATCCTTCGGCGACAAGCTGCTGTTCGACGGGCTTTCCTTCCGGCTGCCGCGCGGCGGCATCGTCGGCGTGATCGGGCCCAACGGCGCGGGCAAGACCACGCTGTTTCGCATGCTGGTGGGGCAGGAGCAACCCGACGCCGGAACGCTGCGGGTGGGCGAGTCGGTGAAGCTTGCCTACGTCGACCAGAGCCGCGACGCGCTCGATGCGAAAAAGACGGTTTGGGAAGAGATTTCCGACGGCCTGGACAACATTGTGGTCGGCGGCTATACGACGTCGAGCCGCGGTTACGCGGCGCGCTTCAACTTCAAGGGCGCTGACCAGCAGAAGATCGTCGGCGAACTGTCAGGCGGCGAGCGTAACCGCCTGCACCTGGCCAAGCTCCTGAAAAGCGGCGGCAACGTACTGCTGTTGGACGAGCCGACCAACGATCTTGACGTGGAGACGCTGCGCGCGCTGGAGCAGGCGCTGCTCGATTTCCCCGGCTGCGCGGTGGTGATCTCGCATGACCGCTGGTTTCTCGACCGCGTCGCTACCCACATCCTCGCCTTTGAGGGCGACAGCAAAGCGGTGTGGTTCGAAGGCAACTACGCGGACTACCTCGAAGACCGGCGCAAGCGC